>NC_015162.1 GCF_000190555.1 Deinococcus proteolyticus MRP | reverse complement strand
CAGGTAAGCGCTTCCGTCCGTCTCCAGCAAAGCAAGGTACGCGCTCATCGCCGCTCCCGCTCCGCTTTGAGCGTTTCGATAAACCCCTGCAAGGTGGCCGCCCGCTCGCGCAGGTCACGGCGCTCCTCCAGGTCCAGTTCTGCTTTCAGGGTCTGAATCTCCCTCAGGCTCCGTTCGATGCTCTCCTGCACCTCCGGCATGTCCCGCTTCTGACTGCGTTCCCTGAGTTCCAGCAGCTCGCGCTCAGTCTCCAGCAGCGTGCCCATCCTGGCCTGCGCCCGAATGTCCTCGAAGGCGGGAGCCAGGGCTGTGGGAGCTGGGGTTGCGGCAGCTGGAGCTGCTGAAGCCGGGATCTTCTTCTTGCCTGGTCCCAACTGGTCGAGCACTTCCAGCAGGTTGATGCCCGCTTCGGCTGACCCCTGGGCCTCAATGCCTTCGTCCCTGGCCTGGGCTTTGCGGGTCAGCAGGTAGGCCGGGATCACCGCGCCCAGGGCCAGCATGGTGACCGGCTGGGTGAGGGCGGCGAGGCCGATTCCGATCAGCAGACCCTGCAGCACGCCCCACTCCGCATGGCTCAGGGCACGCCGGGGCACAGGAACGGCCAGGCCAGCCTGAACCGGCGAGGGGACGTATTCAGGAGCCGTGTGGTCAGACTGGACGTGCTTGCTCATAGGCCCCTCAGTCTGGCTGAATTTCCGTGCCCGCATGGTGGCCTACCCCGCTGCCCAGGCCTGCAGCTCCCGTTCCGTCACCCAGCGTAAGGATAGCACCGCCTGAGTAGGCCCATGCAGCAGCACCGGGAACTCGTCAACGTCCTGGGCGTCCAGGGCCGTGCGGACAGCAGCGGGGGCGTCGCCCAGCAGATACTGCGCCCCAGCTGCCAGTCCAACCTGCTTCAGTCGGGATGCTCCCAGGCTCAGTTCCCAGCGGTTGCGGCCAATCAGGGTGGTGTGAAGTTCAGACATATCCTCCTCCTTCAGTGGGCATGGCGCAGCTCGGCTCCCCGCAGCAGCAGGACCGTGCCCAGGCTCAGCAGCAGTGCGCCGCCCAACACGCGCTGCACCGGCGTCCAGCCCCCCAGCAGCAGGTCAAGCTGGTACTCAAGCTCGTACGCCACCACCGGCAGCAGCGGCTGATGGACGCTCACCATCACGAACAGCCACACGTACGCCAGCAGCATGGCCAGCAGGACGAAGTGGATCAAGCGGTCCAGCATGGCGCTCACCCGGCCAGGGGAGGGCACGGCCTTCTCCCCAGTTCACGCACGGCTGGCCCTGGCCCGTCAGCCTCCTGCGCCCACCACACCCGCTGCACGCCCAGCGCGTGATGCCAGCGGTACCACTGACCCCCGCTGACAACCTGCAGCTCCGACAGCGCCCCGTCCATTCTGAGCCAGCCATGCACCACTTCCAGGGGCTGGGCCTGCAACCGCGAGAGCTGCACCTCCAGGGCGCTCATCTGCGCGTGAATCACCCGCACCGCTTCCGGCGTGGTCGCCAGCTCCAGCGCCAGGGCGTAATCCTCAGCAGTCAGCGGGGCGAACAGGAAGTGACCCAGCAGGTCCAGGCTGAAAGGAGAAGCAAGTGGCCCTTCATGCCCGCTTCCCTCCGGCCTTCTTGCCCTGAGTCCCCGCCCTTCCAGCAGCGTCTGTTCCACGTCCTGCCGGTGAAACAGCAGCGCCGTGTCCGCGCTCAGGTGCAGCCCCCTGGCGTCTACCGTCAGGTCAGCCGGCATGGCTGGCCTCCGGTGTGGGTGGTTGCAGGGTGTGGGCCAGCATCAGTGCCGCGAAGGTGAGGCACACGGTGGCGGTCAGCGTGAGGGGGCCCTGTGGACCACTCACCAGGATGCACAGGGCAGCCAGCAGTCCGTAGAGCAGCACGCGCCGCTCTTCGCTGTGTCCGTCCGGGCAGTGCCAGTCTTCCAGCGTCCGGTAGCTCACCACGCCGGAGATCAGTCCCAGGCCGCTGCCCAGGGCGAGGTTGGGTCCAGTCATCTGCGTGAGGATGAACGTGACCAGCACGGTGAGCAGCAGCAGGGGCGTGTACGGGTGAATCCTGATCTTCATGACGGCTCCTTTCGGGGGTTAAATTCGAGGACGATGCGTGCTCCGGTGCCCTCAGCAACCTGACGAATGGTGTTCGTGCTCTGGCCCCAGTAGAAGGGGTTGGCGAGCCGGTTGAGCGAGCTTGGAGCGATGCCGGTCAGTCGGCTGACTTTCTCTGTGCCGCCGTGCTGCTGAATCACGCCGCGCAGCACCAGGCTGACCGGGTTGACCTGGGCAGGACTCAGAATGTCCGGGTCTTCGGAGCTGGAGCTGGGGTCGGGAATCACTCCTTCCCGGAGCATTCTCCAGGCCAGCTTGCGTTCCAGCATGGCCTTGACCCGCGCTTTCGTCTTGCCGTACGCCTCCATGTCCGCGCACTGCCCCTTCCAGCCCCCAGGCCGCGCCTGCCAGATGATGCGGTAGGTTCTGTGCTCGGCACCGTCAGGCTCAGGCGGCAATCTCGCTCACCCCTTTTTCCGCGTTCTTGCCGGCCAGAATCGCTTCGATGCTCGCGTCGAAGTCCTCATGGACCCGGTACCGCCCGCGCCCGATCACCTCGATGGCCTGCGCGAACACGCTCGGCTCCACCTTCTGCCGGCCTATGACGCCCAGCAGGGGCCACAGGTTCTCACTGTTCACCACCCGCACCATGTTCTTGCCGTGCAGCGTGGCCGTGATGCTGACGCCACGCGGCGCGTTCTGGCGGATGATGGGAATGTCGTCCCGGTAGCCGATCTCGTCGCTCAGCAGCGCCTGCGGGCCCATGTTGCCGATCACGCGGGCGAACTTCTCGCCCTGGTGCAGGGGATTGCCCACCGCCACCACGCGGGCCTTGCCGATGATGCGGTGGGGAATGTCCGAGTCCCCGGCGATCTCGTTCGAGGTATCGATAATGACCAGTCCCTGTGCGAGGCGTTCGGCCATGATGCGGGCGATGTCCCGCAGCAAGGTGGTCTTGCCGACGGCGGGGGGGCCGACGATGGCGATGCCGCTGTTTTCCTGGACGGCGCGCACAATCACCGGCCGCAGCGGTTCGGCCACGCCGATCAGGGCGCGGCCCACCCGGACGGTGAGCTTGGTGGTGATGCCGGCGGTGTTCACCTCGCGGCTGAGGCGGTGCAGGGTGCCGGGAATGCCGATGCGTCCGTCTTTGCGCCAGCCCCCGGCGACGCCGGACTGCATGTGCTGGTCGATGCGGTCGAACTCGTTGTTCTTCAGCAGGTAGGGATAGGTCACCCGCAGGTCACTGAGGCGCAGGGCGAGGGGCTGGCCGCGGTCCATGATGATCTCGTCCACGTCGGTCAGATTGGGGCCGACGATTTTACCGATGTCATCGGTGAGCCTCTCCAGGATGGCCTGATATTCCTCAGGGGTGGTGATGTCGCGGATCATGCTCATGGGCGCGGCCTTACTGTTTGGCCGGCACGCGGGAGAGGCCGAAACGCTCTTCCACCAGCACGCGGGCGGGCACGTTCTTCGTCTGGGCACTGAGGCCTTCCAAAGTCTTGAGGCTCTGCTGCGCGAAGGAGGCCGAGCCTTTTCGAATAGGGCCGACGCCGGTGATCAGGCCGGAGCCGTAGTAGACGTTCACGCGGTCGATGACGATGATGGCGGGACTGTCGAGGTTCACGAAGGCGTACTTCAGCGGCCTGGGCGGGGTCTGGGCGTTTGAGAGGGCGACGCTCAGCAGGTAGGAGCCCTGGATCATGTGGGCTTTGCGCTCGGTCAGGATGGTGACGGGCAGGTTGCGCTGGGCGGCCTGCTTGAGGCCCTGGGCCAGGGGCATGTTCTGGAGATCGGGCAGGTAAGCGATGACGCTGTTGCCGGCGGTGTCGACCGCCTTGCTGACCTGCTGGATGCTGACCTGGGCGCAGGCGGCCGAGGGGACGAAGGAGAGGGCCAGGGCGGTGCAAAGAGAAGTGAAGCGTGTCATGCCTTCACTTTGAATGCGAATCTGGTTGGTTCGGCTTTGCCCGGCTGGGTTTCGTGGCCCTGGGCATTCGCCAGATCAGGTAGGGCGCAGTGGTGAGCAGGACACTGCCCAGGCCAGCGGCGGCGATGTGCATGGGCTGGCCGGTCCAGCTCATCTGCATGAAGTTCAGCAGGCCGTAGAAGGTGAAGTAGGCGGTTCCGGCCGTAAAGAGGCGCAGGAAGGGGCCGAAGCGGACCTCCCGGTGGGCGGTGACGTACGCGCACAGCCAGGACAGGGGAATGGGGGAGAGGACCAGCATGAACATCGGCAGCTTGTGCAGGTAAGCGCCGGTCTGTCCACGGGCGATGAGGAGCAGGCCCACAAGGCCGGTCAGCAGGATGCCGAGGAGCGCCAGGCCAGCCCAGATGAGGGGTTGGCGGGACGGGGCAGGGGACGCGGCGGTGGTGTCGGTCATACCCTCAGTGTGGGTGCGAATCCGGTTGGTTCAGGCGGGGGAGGAGGGGCTGCATGACAAGCAGGCATTTTGCGGCTCTTGCGGCTCTTGCGGTACAATGGACATCAGAGAGGTGTTGCCATGACGATTCATCAGCCCCACGATTTACTGACAGTGCAGGAAGTGGCGCGGAAATTGCGCCTGAGTGATGACACGGTGCGCCGCCAGATTCGTGAAGGCACCCTGGAGGCCATTCGGGTGCGAACAACGCCGACAGGCCGTGAGCAGTATCGTGTGCCGGCCCGTGCTGTCGAGGACATTTTGGGCACAGCCACTTCTGTGCCTATGTCTGACCTTTTTGCCCCGCTGCGGGAGGCGTTCAGTGTGCTGTCCGAGGAGGAACGGGAAGAAATCCTGGCCCAGGCGGTGCGCTGGGCGCGGGAGCGCCTGCCTGAGCCTGCAGGGGAGCGCCTGCCAGCCTTGACGGAAGAGGAACTGACACAGCGCTTCCGTCACAGCCGTCTTGCGCGTGAGCCTCAACGTTGACGGCATCGCAACCGCTCCGCGTTGTTCCTGATATTCAGGTAATGCTGAGTGGAATGACCAGTCGTTCAGGGCCTTCTTTCGAGCTGTACCAGCGAGCCAGACGGTTTGAGGTCATTTTTATCCTATGTGAAGCCCACTTTCTTGAGCTGGCGCAGGTGCTGACTTACGATAGCGTTCTCAGGCTAGGCAGCGGCATCATCACCCCTTCGTATGCCTTTTCTACCGCAGCGGAACTTCACCGCATCGGTGAGTATCATGACCGGATTCCTGGGCTGGACTGGCCGTCCTGCCCCGACCCGAAAGACTGGTATCTGCTGGACCTGCTCCTTGCTGCTGAAGCGGACGGTATCGTGTCCAAAGACAAGCATCTGCTCCGCATGTCCGCCCTGGGCGTGCCGGTGATGACACCTGGAGACCTGAAGCATCAGGGCCTGATCTGAAGTAGCCTCCTGCTCCTTGCCTCTACCCCTGCACCAGCGGGTGAAACCCCGCCCCGCTGTAAAAGGCCAGATGGTGCAGTCCTCTGGACGCTGCCACGTACAGCAGCCGCGAGTCGTACTCGGTGCCGGGGTCGTAGCTCTGCGGGTCCGCGTCCATCACGACGCAGCCGTCGAACTCCAAACCTTTCGCATACTGAACCGGAATGGAAACCAGCCCACCTTTATAACGGTGTTGCGGCTCCGTGATCGGCTGCACGTCCAGGTCGAACGGGGCCAGGGCGTCAGGCAGGCGCTGGGCGTCAATCGTCCTGCGGGTCACCAGGGCGATGTTCTGGTATCCGGCGTCCTGCAGGGCCTGAACGTGCCCAGCTACGGTGCCCAGCTCCCCTTCCAGGAACTGCACCGGGTCCCCTTCACGGCCGATGTGCTCGGAGTGAATCACCTTCGAGTACGTGGCCGCGATTCTGGCGCTGGCCTCACTGATGGGCGCAGTCGAACGGTAGGTCATGGGCAGGAAGCTGACGCTGGCGCTTCCCAGTGCAGCCGGTGCGCTGTCCCTGCCTAAGGCTTGCTGCACTTCTTCCCAGTTGGCCGGGCCTTTGTACCCGGCGAGGCCCTGTGAGAGGTCCCCCAGGGCGGTGAGCTGGCCGGGACGCGTGGCCTGAGCGAGCAGGCGGTAGAGCAGCGGCTGGAAGTCCTGGGCCTCGTCGAGGAGGATGTGGTCCCAGCGTTCTCCTAAGCCGTGCAGGATGCAGCGCAGCGCGAGGATGGCCGGGAGTTCGGTGACGTCTACTGAGGAGCCCTTGGGGAGGGGAATGGCGGCCAGGGGGTCACTGAGCAGGATGCGGCGTAAGGGTTCTGCCACTTTGGCCCGCTCCAGCAGCGCCTCGCTGCCCAGCAGCCGGCGCGTCTCGCTGACGGGGAGCATTCGTCCGAAGAGGGTGGTAACGACTTTGCCGATTTCTTTGTCCAGCACCTTCAAATCTGTATCTGTGGCGTTGGTGCGGCGGCGGATAGCTTCTTCCAGGCTTGCCCGGAAGCGTTCTGTGGCTCCGGGCTGGCTCAGGGCGTGCTCAATCAGCTCCCAGAGGTCAGCCCTGGGGATGGGGCCGGTGCTGCCTCTGCCCGGCACGTCGAAGCTCGGCTCGGCCACCTTGTGCAGTCTGGCCCAGAGTTCCTGGCGGACATGCTCACGGATCAGGTCATAGATGCTGGCCCGGCCTAGGGCTTTGGCCTTTTTCCAGGCGCTAGCGCGGCGCTCGTTGTTTTGGTCGGCCAGCAGCAGGGTGAGGGTGCGGTCCGTGACCTGCATCTTTTCCAGGCCCAGGAAGCTCAGCATCCATTTCTCAGGGGTGGTGACGGTGACGCCCTGGAGTTCCAGGCCGGGCAGGACGCGGGAGGCGTACGCGGCGAGGATGTCGTTGGGCATCAGGGCGAGGATGCCTTCAGGCCGGGCGCGGACTTGCTCTGGCCGGTCTGGGCCACACAGCCAGGCGAGGCGGTGGAAGCCGACGGTGGTTTTGCCTGCGCCGGCGCTGCCCTGGACGATCTGGAAGCGGGCGGGGTCGGCGGTCATGGCGTCGTATTGGGCGGGTTGGAGGGTTTCCACCACGTCGCGCATCCCAGCGGTGGCGTGTTCGGAGAGGCGTTTCAGGAGCACTTTGCGGCGGCCTGCCCCACCCGCATTGCCTTCTTGCTGGGCCTGTTCTCCTTTGTTCTCCCCGGTGTAGAGGTCGGTGATGTCCAGCAGGCGTTTGTTCTGCACGTCAAGCTGGCGCTTGTGGAGGACCGTGCCGGTATTGCCGGCGGCCTGCCACTGGAGCTGGTCGGTGTAGAAGAGGCCGCCGACGTCGCTGCGCCAGGAGGTGACACCGTAGCGGGGGTTGCCGAAGGCATGTTTGCCGATGTAGAGGGTTCTTTCCTTGCCCCGGATGCGGACGGTCATGCGTCCGAAGTAGGGGGAGTGGACGTGGGGACTCAGGACGGCGGCGCGTTCCTCGGCGTCGTCGGCCATGACGAGGGAGGTGTGTTCGTCGGCCCCACCGTGGCGTTCACGGTCTTCAAGAATTTGGATGCGGCGGATCATGGCCTGGACAGTGCTGCCCAGGCGGGCTTCTTCGGCGGGGAAGTCGGGGTGGGGGTGGGTCATTGCTTCATCCTGCCTGAACAGGGTGTCTGGCCGTGCGGCAGTCTGGTGGCCTGGGGGCGGAAAGTGGCGCACTCGGGGTCGAACTCGGCGTAGTTCCAGAGCAGCCCTGTGCCTTTCAGGCAGATGAGTTCGGCCAGGTCGCGTTCGGTGCTTTGGTAGTAGCGTTCACGGTGCAGGAAGGTGACGGAGGTGGCTTCAGCTGCTGCTTGTTGACCGATACGCAGGGCGCTGAGGTCTGCGAGCTGTGGTCCAGCCGCGTCCTTCAGTTCACAGCGGGTGGTGGCGATGACCGGGATGGCCCACTGCAGGGCGAGGGTCTGCAGCCTTGCGGTGAGGGCAGTCCAGCGCTGGCGTTCACGCTCCTGGTACTCCGTGATGGATGAAGGCTGGAAGGTGTGGTCGCTGCTGACCGGCGTATCTTCGAGGCGGTCGAGCAGTAGCAGCTCTGGCAGGCGGGGCCTACCTCCCAGCAGGTCTTGCAGGGCTTCCTTGGCCTGGCGGCCGTCCAGACGCCTGAGCGGGAGGCCGGAGTTGTACAGGTGTTCGGCGGCGGCCGACAGGCGGCGGCGTATGTCTGGGTCCAGTGGCGTGGTGGGCGTCATCTGGTGCAGCCGGTTCAGGGGGACGCCGCTGAGCTGGGCGAGGTGCATCAGCCGGGTCTGGGCGGCGGCGTGTTCGGGGGCGAGGTAGAGGGTCTCCAGGCCTGCCTGGGCAGCTTCAAGGGCAAGTTGGTGGGCGAGGCTGCTGGTGCCGATACCGGGGGGGCCGGCCAACAGGTGAAGGCCGGGGGTGAAGTGGATCAGGTCGCCTGGGTCTGGATTCATGGGATGGTCCTTGTGGGGTCATTGTTTGAGGGGCATGACGCTGGGGCAGAGGGTGCCGTAGTTCAGTTCGTTGAGGTCTGTTTGGGGGAAGTCGGTCCAGAACTCGCGGAATTGATGGAGAGGGACTTCATAATCTTGGAATTGCTGACCGCTGAGTTTGGTCATGGTGGTGTTGGGGAGGACCCAGAGGCGGTAGTCGTTCTTTTCTTTGGAGTACCAGAGTTTGAACAGGGCGCTGGGGATGGTGATGGGGCTGTCTTCTTTGAGGGGGCCGGTGTTGCCGAGGGTGCCGGTGATGACGGTGAGGCTGCCCTCGCGGGCGCAGGCGCGGGTGGCGGCTTCGAGGCCGTTCCAGGGGCCCTGGTTCATTTCGGGGTTTTGGGGGACGATGTTGCTCATGAGGAAGGATTGGCTCATGGCGTCCGGGTCGTACTTGAAGTCGGCGGCGGGGGCGAGGTGGCCCCTGTCATAGCCGGTGCCGGTGTAATCGTCTGGGGTAGCGCGTGTGGAGTGGAGGCGTTGGTCCTCGCGGAAGTCGTCGGTGCGCTTGGCGGGGCCATTGCTGTTGAGGCTGGTGAGGTGTTGGGTGACGGCGCGGGTGAGGTGGTCGCGTTCGGAGTAGGCGGCGAGGTAGGCGGGGTTGCAGAGTTGGATGAGGGGGTCTCCGATGTAGGAGACGGGGAGGTCCAGGTCTGGGTTGAGGCGGCCGTTTTCGGTTGGTGGGGTGAGGGGGGTGGCGGCTTGAGTGGGTGTGGTGTTGTCTTGGCCGGGGGCTTGGGGGATGTCTGTGGTGGCGAGGGTGCTGGTGGTGGTGGTCACCTGGCTGGCGGTTTCCGTGGTGACGGTGGTCTGGGTGGTCGTGGTGCGGCAGGCGGTGAGGGTCAGGGTGAGGCAGAGGAGGAGTCGCTTCATGCGTTTCAGGATGACTGCAAATCTGGTTGGTCCGCCATGTTCTCAGGATTAATTTTCCTAGTACAAAGGTAGGCGCAAGACCCCCCTTTCCCCCCCATCCCCACCTTCTGACTGGGATTCTCTCTCCTGTCTTCTTCTACTCCGCTTTTGCCACGGCTGGAGCATGGGGGAAAAGACGGGGGAAGAGAGAGGAGAAGTGCGGGGGGGGGAAGAGACGGGAAGCGGAGGCGGAAGCGGGGAGGCTGTTCGGTAATTCGGTGAATTAAATTGCTGGGGACAGGAACCGGGAACATGCCCCCCTCTCAGCCATGCAGGTGTTGCTCATCCATCTCCCGCTGCACATACGCCTCCAGTTCACCCTGGTCCTCTTCCTCTTTTTCATAGTCCTCGTCCGCAAAGGATGCCGGCATCATCACTGCTTCCGCCAGCTCCTGATCCTCCGCACTGCCTGTCCACCCTGCGCCCGGCATGATGGCTGCCGCTGGTGCTGGGGCCGCAGATACCGCAGCCTCCGCCGTATGCGTTTCTTCCATGTCCACGGGGTTTGCGAGTGGACTGCTGTTTTCTTCTGCTTCCGCCAGCACTTCCATAAACCGGCGCGGATCACTGCGGTCGATCTCGATATACTGGGCTTTTCCTACCCGCTTCATCAAAGACATAGGCGCTTGTCCAAAAAGAGAGGTACAAATCTTAAACCGCAGCAGCACAATGTCCCCACGCACAATCGCCTGCAGCTCCGGTGGTTCACTCAGGGCCTCACGTTCTGGCGTGCTTTCAATTTCTTCTTTGTGATGTTCCAGCCAGCCGTTCAGTTGTCCGAGAAGCGCTGCTTGTTCCAGCTCGTCCATCAGGCGAGCCGGCAACAGTTTTTCACCCTCCGCACTTACGCGCAGCGACTGGCCTGTGCGGCCACTCAGATACTTCTGTACGTAAAAGCCGTCGACCAGCTGCTGCTCTTCTTCCGTACGTTCCCGGATAAACTCAATGTACAGCCGCTCTTTGTTTGAGCCAGAACGCCGGAACTTGATCTGTGGGTCCTTCAGCCAGCGTTGCAGCTGCTCGCAGAACCGGTCTTCCACGTCCGGAATATGCTGCTGCACCTTGATGCCGAAGGCCCCCGACTCCAGCAACTGGGTGGTGTATTTCCCCATGTTGACTCGCTCAGGGTTGACCTGCTTGTACAGGGCATACAGACCGTTGGGAATGCCGCGGGGAATGTCCTGTCCTTCCAGGAATTCGTCTTCGATAGCGGGCATGAACGTGCGGATTGGATCAACCCCGCGTGAACTGATAATCGCTTCCATCGCCCGGAAGTGGGGAAACTCCTCTACAGGCAGCAGGGGCCGGGCCACCTTCTTCATGCTGACGCCGCTGCGGGTCGCTTCGTCCAGCTGGGTGCCCATGAAGGCCCGGCGTGAATCGGTGTCCGAGAACTCGTAAACAGTCGTGTCGCCGATATAGTCCGACAAGACCTGGCGCTCGTCCGCATCAATGGCACGTGGGTAGAAGATCTTGCGCCCGATCACGTTGGTGGTCAGCGCTTTAGAATAGTCGTCACCATACACCACCGAGAGCTGTGAGAGCGTCTGCAGCCCGATGTGATGCGAGACGTTGTAAGAGCGCAGTACACCCAGCGAGCGCATCATGTAAGGCAGCTGTCCCATCGCAGGAAACTCGTCAAGGATATACGCGACGTGGCGTTTAAAGCGTCCGCCCTGAGCCTCGGCTTCTTTCATGATCTGCTTGTCGATATAGCGCTTGACCAGCTGCAGCAGAATGACGCCGTCACCCTCCATCATGTATTCCTGCTGGATGCCCACGTACAGCATGGTGGGCCGGCGGAACGCCGCACGGACATCCATGTTCTCACCCTCCAGCCCCTGGGTGGCACGGGCCACACGGGGATCGTAGAAGATCTTCAGCGCGTTCTTGATGCCCTGCAGCACCGAGGCCACTTCCTTGTCACCCTGCGCGAAGACGCCCTTGAGGTTCTGGACCACGTCACTTTCTTCGTTGATGCCTCTTTGTAATTCAAACCACTCTTTCAACTCTTGAGGGGTAAAGCGGGAATAGCGCAGCAGCTCCCCAAAACTGGGATGTTCACTCTGGGCGACTGCCAGGATGAACCCGGCCAGCACGCCACGGTCGCGGTCCCGGTAATGCTTTCCAGGCTCGGGGCCGTACTCGGGTGGGGGCATGATTGTTGAGGCCATGCTGAGCGCTGAAGCGTAATCGGTCACGCTTTCCAGCAGTGGCAGCCGCATCGTGTTCTCGGCAAAGGGCGTGAACAGCATCACGTCGCGGCCTTTTTTCTTCCAGTAGCCCACCATGTCGAAGAATCCGGAATCCGCCTGTGGAAACTTCATGTCGATGACGATGATGGTGTAGCCCAGGTGGGCGGCCAGCATCATCAGAGGCCGGAAATAGCCGCGGGTCTTACCTGCGCCCACCCCGCCCATCACCAGCACGTTCTCCGCGAGGTCATTTTGCCGGACGTACAGGGGGATGGTCTTCTTATAGTCGATATCACCGTCCCGCTTCACGCTCATCAGGTGACCGAGGTACCCGATCAGCTTGTTGTCGCCCTTGCCGTGTGAGAGATACTGTTCGATGCCCTTGTCTTCTGCCTGGGCCCACCAGGCCATACCTGGGTCCTTGACCACATACTCTTTGGGCTTGGCTTTCAGCCCATAAATGATCAAGCTGACCACCAAAGGGGCCAGCCAGATATAGGGATAGTTGGCCTGTAAAGCCTTGTTGTATGCTGCCGTGCATTCCAGATGGTTGAGGCAGGCAAAGGCGAAATACTTCGGGTTGACCACAGTGTTCCAGCCAGCTTCGGCCAGAGCACCCATGACCTTGACCGAAGTGGTCCACAGTGGAATCAGGGCGACGATGACGCCGGCAATGACCAGGAACAGCAAGCCCAGGGGGAGCTTGCGAACCCCCTGCTGCTTGCTGACCGAGCCGGCAAGTGGCTGTTGACCGTGTGTGGTCACCGTTTACCCTTTCCCCAGCCATTTGCTTGTGCGACCTTGGTGATGGCCGTCGCCGCGCCCGCAGTCTTGGAGTCGATGGCCTTGGTGGCGGCGTGCTGAACCATGCCACTTGCGTTGCCTCCAAGGCTGCTGCCTGCGCTGCTCATGGCTCCAGCGACAGGATTACTTCCGACACCGCTGGACTCACCACCGCCCATTGCCCCCATCACTTGCATTACGACTGCTGGGACACGGCGAATCTGAAGAATCAGGATGGAAAAGGAAATAACAATAGCGATGACACCCAAGACGATACCCATCACGCTGTCGTACAGGGTTGATCCGATAAACTCAAACATCTGCAGCTTTTTTACACCGTTTAGCGCTGTATCGAAGCATCCAGAAAAAGCAACATCTTGGGCACCGGCAAAAAGAGTCTTACATTCTTCCCAATTTTGCCGAGATGCCATCACCTGGTTCTTGGCCTGGTTGGCACTGACTTCCAAGGACTGCTGCATGGAAGCCAGCGGCGCTTTCATGGTGGTTGCCAGCATAATATTCATCATGGCGGGCGTGATCATAATGACCAGCAGTTGACCGACGGCAAGAGAGAAAGCATTCCAGGCTGCACGTTTTTGGCCCAGCGCCGTAATTGCAACGAACAGGGGAAACAGCATCACCAACAGCGTCATCATCAGGCCACTGGAAAAGACAATGGCTGCAAAAATGCCATAGATGCCCAGCAAAAGCACGAAGGCCCAAGAGGCTGGTGTCAGGTCACCAGCAATATTGTTGCCATCAATTCGGTTCAGCGCCCGTTCATTGGCGTAATCCACGATGTTTTCCAGCGCAGCTGGATCCTCGAAATTGCCCATGACTTCCATAATCTGCTGGTTCGCCTGAATCTCTGCGACAGACGCGGTGTATTCCCACATGGCTGCACTGATTGCTTTGGTACCGTCAATGACGGTTGTGTTGATCTGCTCGTTGGCCATGCTTGCCGAGGCCACGTACAGGCTTTGCCAGCCGTCGAGGAAGGTCTTGGCAATCGTGTAGCCGGGGCCACTGTGAGCGCCGTAACCATTGATCATGGTAAAAGCGATGCCTGAATACAGCAGGCTCAAAAAGGTCTGGTTCCAGCTGTTGGTTGACAGCGCCCGGATCATGGCAAAAGCGGCCCCGGCGAAGAGCAGGCCTTTGCCGACACTTTCGGCAAATCCGGGCACGCCATATTCTTCTAACTGGGTGAGGGTGTTGTAAATCCAGCAACCAGGATCAGGGACAAAACTTTCCAAGTTGATGCGTTGTTCGGCGGCTGAGGGAATTTCGCTGACGCAGCCCGCCGCTTCAGCCACCCCCAGCGCCAGAACCAGCACGAACAGTGCTGTTCTGAGCGCTTTGACGTTCATTCAGTTGTCTCCCATCAGGTCGATACCCTTAATGCTGCTGCCGTCCATGTTGTTCTTCACGCCTTCAGCCAGATTTTCGGTGTATTGCTGGCTTTTTTGCAGGTTCTCCTGGGTCACGCGGTTCTTGGCCTCGATTTGATTCATGATGATCTCGGCTTTGCCCAGGCGGTTTGTCTGAATTTCCTGGAGAATGCTGTTTAGGGTTTCTGCCTGGGCCACCTCTACAGCGGTCTGATTGGCCAGGGCGCTGGTCAGGGCGGCCGAATTCAGAGCAGCGACCCGCAGCTGCTCCAGCTGGGTGGCCGTGCTCAGCTTCAGCAAGTCCTCGGTTTTTCTGGCGTTCTTGACGGCGCTGGCTGTTTCCTGGCGGAAAGCGGTCGTTTCAGCCGCGACTTTGTTTGCTTCCGTTGCCGTTTTCTTGACTGCTTGCAGTGCAGCGGCGTTGGAGGCATTGCGCTGAGCGTTCAGCTTCATCTGGTCCAGAATGTTGTTGGCTTCTTTGGCCGCGATATGTGCCATGGGGCTGCCACTTTGTTTGGCTTTTTGCCAGTTCTCCCGCTGACGGTTCGTCAGAGCGGCCTCAGCAGCTTGTGCCACCGCTTTGGGATTGTTCTTCACCTGCTCACTGGTGAACTTCTGGTTACTGCCCACCATCTTCATCAGATGGTTCGTATCACCGGCCATGTTCTTGTATTGCTCTGTGGATGCCACGCCCGCAGAAGTCTGGACAATGTTCTGTACCGCCTGGGTAAATTTACCGGTGTCGTTGATCTGCTTGACCAGGGGTCCCAAGTTCGCGCTTGGGGTACCCATGCCCAGAAAACCCAGCAGTTGGCTGACGCCGGGAATACTTCCCAGCAGATTGCCGATGACCGGCAGGTCCATGATGGCTCCCATCATCGGTCCAGCAGCAGCCAGCCACTGCATGCCAGGAATCATGCTGACGATGCCGGTCAGGCCACCACCGCCCAGCAGACCACCAAGCAGGCCGCCTCCACCCCCGCCGCCCAGCACACTGCCAAGTATTCCGCCCAGGCCCCCTCCGCCGGTCAGGCCACCCAGCAGGCCGCCAGCGCCACCGCTCAGCAGGCCGCCCAGGGGACTACCGCCCAGAAGTCCTGTCAGCAGACCGCCCTCACCACCGCCCAACAGGCCAGCAAGAGGACTGCCTCCCAGCAAGCTGGAGAGACCACCACCGTTCATGACGCTACCCAGCACGCTGCCATTCAGCAGGCTGCCAGGGTTCAGGTTGCCGCCCAGCAACTGTCCGAGCAGGCCGTCACCTTGTTGGCCCAGCAGCCCACCAAGTGAGCTGTCAGGAAGGCCAAGCAGATTGCCGATTTGCGTCTGAAGGTTCGGGCTGACTTGCTGTGTGGTGATTTCAACACCCTGACGCGCCTGCGGCGCTGCAGCCAAAGCGGGAGCGGCCACATTCAGTAGCAGCAACGTGGTCATACCAAAGACTTTGATGTTCATATTCTCCTCCGGGTGCGCTGTTCGTGCGCGAGTTGCAAGATGGCTTCGGACCGGCTGCCATACCTCTGGGTGTATTCGGCTCTACGCTCTTTTTCCTCCTTCCGTGTGGTCACGGTCCAGTTCTTTTCGGGACTCATATATAACTGGACCACGTCCCCGATGGCTCCCTCGTCGCCGTTGGTGCGGTTGATGACCAGGTACTCACCCATCACACCGGGATCGAGCGTGAGGCTCTTGGCCAGGGCGGCCACCCGGTCGGACAGACCCATCAGGGGCTGCAACACGTTCAACTGCTCATCGGCGAGGCCGGTCATGATCACCCAGCTGGCGTTGTTGATCACCCCACCCAACTTCTCGAAGTCCTTGACTTCCTGAGAGGTGCCGATGGGAATCAGACCCATCGAACGTCCGGTCTTGAACCAGCGGTTGACCAGGGCAGCCAGGGCAGGTTCATCCGCCAACACCCCCAGCTCCTCGAAGATGCCGACTTTGGTGCCCGGTGTTTTGGTGGCCAGCTGGAAAATGTATTCCGACACGATCAATATGCCCAGCTTCTTGATGGTGTCGTTCTGGTACATCTTCTCCACGTCAAAGCACACACATTCGCTGCTGACCTGCACGGTGGTTGGGCCGTCGAGAAAATCGCCCAATACAGAACCGCCGCCTGCAAGATAGGGCTGCATCAGGGCGCTCAGCTCGGCTTTGACGATTTGAAGCTCTGGCGAGATGGCGTCGTTGCCAATGCGGCTGAGGGTGCTCAGCGTCTTGACGAAATCGCTCAGCGTGCCTCCGATATAGACCTGGCGCACGCCTTCAGGATGGCCCGGGTCGGGAATGTCCTTGGAGCGGATGTTGAAAAACTGTTGCAGGGCCGCTTCGATGACCGTCTGATGAGCGCGGCTGGTGATCAGGTCCAAGCTGCGGAAGACCGCCACGATATACGACACCTTTTCAGGACCGGGCATGTCCTCGCCAGGCGTGGGGTCGAAAATATTGATGCGGGCACGTTCACCGTTTGGGAGCCGGGCGTCCGGGGAAATGGGAATCACCTGACCGCCCAGCGAGTAGGCCACCTCGTCATAGTCGTGTTTGGGGTCGAGGATAAAGGCCTTTGCACCCTGCGGCACCATGTTCAGCAGGATGTTCATGTTCCAGACCGATTTGCCGCCCCCCGACTTGCCGATGACCATGACCCCGTAATTGCTGCCCCCCTCTTTGAGGTTGAGCCCGGTCAGGCCGCCGTGGCGGTTGCGCAGGGGAATCAGCGGATTCTTGGCGCCTGTCCAGGGGCCGTACTTGGGAAAGGTGTCAGCCACATTCAGGTCATACCCCGAAACGCGGTGGTAGGTCAGGTCATCCGAAAAGGGCATGACATTGAAGTAGGTGCGGCGCAGCTGCTCGTTGGAGATGATGGCATGTGCCCCACTGATCATGCTGAACTCCGAGTGCGTCTGTTCCAGCAGGCTGGTCAGCTCCTGACGGGTCTTGGCGTACAGCACCACCGTAAAGCCCATGCGCCAGAAGTGCTTGCCCCGGTACTCGGCTTCCTGCATGGCCTCAGTGGCCCGCATCAGCTTGGAGGTCGATGACGCTCCGGCGTTCAGCACCGGGTTGTTGATTGCGCCGTCCAGTTCATTGATGGCCGTATCAATCTTGCTGCGTTGCTCGCCCTGCTTGAGGTGCTCAAAGTCCACCATGATGTAGAAGTGATCCCCTCTCAGGTTTTCCAGCAGGCGGTTCATCAGGTAGGGATGGGTGGTGTTCCCGCCTTTGGTCAGGCTGACACAGCCGATCAGGCGGTCACCCTGGGTCAGGTATCCAGGGTTCTCCGTGCCCAGCTCGGTTTCGGCCACTTGGTACCGGGCGGTCTGCACGGCGGTGCTGCGGTCTTCCATACTCCTGGCATCCAAACCTCGCAGGTCCAACTGCTCGGAAAAGGCTGGGGGCAGACTGCCGGCCAGGTTGCCGTTGAGATACTTCCAGATCAGCCGCTTGACCTCGACATTGCTCATGACTTTGGGGCGCAGGCCCAGACGGCGCAGACGCTGCAGCAAGCCGGTGCGTCGGGAGTTGACGGTGTTCTTCTGGGCATGAAACTCACGCTCGGTCAGGGGAATATTTTTCTTCTTTTTGGGAACGCGCACGTAAAAAGTCAGGAAGAACCGGGTGGTGGTAATCTGGCCCCGTTCACGGGCCAACGCCAGATCCTCACGTTCCATCTTCTGAATCATGCTCATCAGGGGGTCACTGCTGCCCGCCTGGTGCTGCATAAAATGTTGGAGGTACTGCTCTGGAGCCTTGATGCGTTCGATGATCAGGCGTCCGCCTTCTTCCATAGGTACGCCCTGGTTCAGCATCACGCGGATGGCTTCGCTCAGCTGGGCCGCGTTGCCGATGCTCATTTCCAGCGACGTGACCGGTTCTATCTCAAAGCCGTACCAGACCCGTTCACCCTCCCGCAGGAACACCACGCCGTCGTCCGGCTCGGCATAAGGCAGGGTTTCGATCAGAGACCGGTTGGCAAAGGGCCGCTTCAGTGCTGCAGGGCCGGTCGGCTCACCCTTCTTTCCTTTGGGGGACGGGGTAGTCGGCGTGGCCTTGCCGCCGGAGCGGACATATTCGAAGAAGGTGGTAAAGGCATTGGTCATGGTTTTACTTTGCGTGCGAATCTGGTTGGTTCACTGCTGGGCCGCGGATGTACAGCGGCATCGGCTCAGGATCGTTGACGATCTGTAGGTGGCCGGGATTGGTGAAGTAGTAATCGTAGATGCCCTGCCAGTAGCCTCTGGGGAGCTTGTCGTTCATGTCGCGTACCCACGGGATGATGTACATCTTCCACAGCCCGGCTGTCAGGATCATTGGCAGAAAGCCTGAGACTCCTTGCAGAGTTTTCCCCCAGGTGGCATCGAGGATCTGGTAGAAGATGAACCCTGCGCCTAGCGTGGCGAACAGCAGGTTGCGGGGCAGGCCCATACGCTCGAAGCCCAGGTCATCGAGGTTCGGCCACTCGGCGGTGTGGTCGGCGGTGTCTTCCATGCTTGGTCCTTAAGGTGGAAGGGGAAGAGATGACCCTATGTCCCTCCCCCTGCCTGAATTTTGAGAGATCGTGTGTGACGTTAGGGAAAGTTGCTTAACCTACTCCTCCTGCCGTGCAGGTTGCCATTCCGAACAGGCTCATGATGGTGGTGAAGTTGGTGGTCAGCAGAAAGCCAACGCCGCCACCCACGATTTCGGGAATGCCGTCCCTACGGGTGGGCAGCCATTTGATGAAGCCGAAGGCGGCCATTGCCAGGGCGATGCCTTTGACCAGGATGGAATCTTCGATGCTGAGCGCGAAATCGCACAGGCCAGAGCCGAGGTCACCAGTTGCGCTGTCGATTTTGAGAGCGTCAGCGCCACCGACAGCCATCAGGGCAATGATGATGCCGGCCATCAGCAGGGTGGAGAGAATGAGGTGCTTGTTCTGGGCGGTCAGGGTGGTCTGGTGCATGGTGATGCTCCTTGATGGGGATGTAAGGACTCCGGGTGTGGATGCCCTCCGACTTCCATCATGGGTGCGAATCTGGTTGGTCAAACTACAAAATTGTAGTTTTGACCCGACCCAGTGACTGAACCAACCAGATCAGCAGTCAAGATGTGGGCATGTCGAAACTGATACTGGACAGAGACCGAATTGAGGGGTTGAGGCCGGAGCTGGAACGCCTCGGGTTCAACACGGCTGAACTTCCCGACCCCAACACGCCGGAGTGGGACACCCTGGTTGACCAGGTTTCCAGAGCAGACCTGGTGCTGGGGCAGGAGCTGTCGAACGCTCCATACGACCCGGACGAGCTGGCGAGCAGTGAGCTGGTCGAGGCCCAGGTCAAAAATGCGCGGTCCAAAGGTGGGATTCGGGAAATTGCCGCACCTTACCTGACCCGCAAGTCGGTCAACGGGGATGAGGTGCCGAACTACCCGCTGTTCCGCAATCTGGCTGTTGGAGCGGCTGTTCTGGCATTTCTGGGACTGGCGTTTTACAAGCCTTCTCCTCAGGAGGAAGTGGCGACGGTCAGCAGTACGACCACGACCACGACGACCACGGCGTCTGGAGTGCAGACTGAGGATGGCGAGGTGACAGCGATTACTGGGCCGGGCAGCGGTGTCGCCCGCAATCCGATGTTCGAGGACATGGTGGCTGGAAACGCGGGCAGGACAGAGACGGCCAGTGGCAGCGCTGCTGATGATGGAGAAGCAGGTGGACCGGTCCCTTCTGCAACCATCACACCGGAACCTTCCGACACCGTGACGGTCCAGACCACGCCTGTGACGTACCCGGAAACAGCCAGTTATCCGGATGCGGTGAGCTACCCCAGTACCCAGGTTTCGGCGGTGGAGTATGGCGGTACTGGCGCACAGGGGGCGCAGGCCGCTGAGCCGTCTGCTGAGGACCTCGCTGCGCTGGAAGCGTTGCTCGGGGGAGGAGAGCCGGCCAGCGGCGGTGTGACGCTGACGCCGGGAGCGGGTGCGGCGTCTGCCAAAACTGGACAGACGGCACAGGCTGGACAGACCGGGCTACCCGAATCGGATGTGGTGCTGCTTCCTGCGGACCTGCCTGCACAGTCCCCGCCTCTGCTGTCACCTGGCGGCAACGCCGCAGCTGTAAAGCCGACGCTTTCAGGCAGTGGTGCGCAGGGCACCGGAGGCCAGGGCACGTCTGGCCGGAGTCTGTCGGCCAGTGGTGGTGCCCAGGCTTCAGGCGAAGGTGGAACAGGTGGGTCTTCTGGGTCTTCGCGGGGATTGCTGGCTTCCGCTTCTGGGCAGGGAGAGCAGGGTGCTCAGGCACGCGGATTGCAGTCGGTTTCTTCCCAGGGGCAACAGGGCGAAGGGGCAGGCCAGACAGCCCGTGTGGGCCTGATTTCGCAGGGTTCGCAGCAGGCTGAAGCGGCAGCCCAGGGGGTCGTGCTCAAATCGGTGGGACAGGCCCGTCAGGAGCAGCAAGGTGCAGTGGCCGGGTCTGGAAGTTCCGAGTCCGTGTCGCAAGCTTCGGCTGAACAGCCGCAGATGGTGTTGGCCTCGGCGTCCTCTGCGGGTAAGGGAACCATGACGGCCGCCTTTAGCAGCAGTCGGGCAGCACTGCCCAAAGCTGGTGAGCAGCGCCCTGGTGCGCTCTCGTATGGCGTGGCGCTGGTGGTGGCCGGCAATCAGGGTTCGGGGAGTGCAGCCGGGGGGCAGATTCCCGTGTATGTCCGAACGGCCGACGGCGTGGTGTGGAAAGGCACCGCCTCGTTGGACGGAGCCAAACGGGTCCAGATCATGTTCGATCAGGCCTTGATTCAGGGGGAAGTTCATTCGATTGCTGCGGACGCGTACGGCAGAGACGGCTATCCTGGTATCCCTGCGAATATCAGCACCAAAGCCCCTACGTTGGCGGCAGATATCCTTAACGGCTTCGGAAAGGGTGCGCTGGCTTTCGGGCAGGCGTATCTGAACGGCACCCAAAAGACCCAGACCATCGGTGGGACCACGACCACGACCCAGGAAACCAGACCGAACTTCTGGGTGGCCGCAGGCAGCGGTGTACTCACGGACGCTGTGCGTTTTCCGAACACTCAAGGCGGTCTGGTGGCTGTGGCTGAGATCAAACCGGGCACTCCAATCTCTGTGGTGGTGCGTGCTCAGTAAATACCTTCCTGGGCACAGGCGGGTCAGGTTGGCCCGCCTGGACTTACAGGTGGACCGTGTTATGACGCTCAGGATGGCAGAGCAGCGGTACGGGATGTCGGCTGAAGAACTCCGCCCCCATTTCGCCCTCCGGGAAGTCGAGTTCAAGCCCCTGAACGTCTCGAACCGTTCTGTGCGTGCGACGTTCATTGCTGCAGATGAGGCGCTGCTGCGCTGGACTCCAGCCTGGGAACTGGCCCATCTGGCCGGCACGGCGCAGCTCCGGACCCAGCTGGGGGCGCGGGTTGAAGACTGGGTGCCTGAACCCGGTATGAAAGCGAATCGCCCGGACGCCATCTGGCAACCGGGCGAACAGGTGGTGGCGGTGGAGTTTGACGCAGGGTATCCGCCCAAGATAGTGCGCGAGAAACTGCGCACATTTGCGGACTTCGATCAGGTGGTTTGGGGAACACCCAGTCCCGTGCGGGCGTCACATCTTCGCAGCCGTTATGCCTCGTCTCAGCGGGAGTTTGTGGTGACAGACATTACTGCCAGCGTGGCAGCACAGGTACGATCCGCAGCTTTGGGCGCTGGGTAAGCCGTTCCGGGCAGGGATGCAGGATGATCAGTTCAGCGCCTCTGCTCAGCAGGTCCGGTTCCAGTTTGCGCCAGTGGTGTTCGACTGTCTTGTCGTCATAGCCGTGGCCGGTAAAGCGCCCCAGCAGGGGAGAGTACCGGCCTGCTTTCCTGACATTGCGGTAAGGGCTTTTGCCGGGGCTGAGCAGGTCGAAGCCCAGGTCCTTGAGCACAGGCCAGCTGTCTTGCTGGTAGAGGGTGTTGGCCACCACCGTTTCGGACGGCAGGGTGTGATGTTTGCCCAGCAGCCGGCTGCCAGCAGGCGACAGCACCAGGCCTGGTCCCAGCGCAGTGAGCACTTCGTGGACCAGGCCAGCGCCTTGCAGGACATCGGTAGGAAGCCCCAGCCAGTGGGTGCCTGGGCGCACCGTCCGCCAGAGCTTCAGCAGCCGCAGGGCGCGCTGAAGGTCTTCTGGCAGGACAGTCACGGCAGCGTGGCGGTGATGGTGAACGGCTCGGCGCTGCCAATGATCACGCCGGGCCACTGGAACTCGCCGTAGGCGGCGGTGGGCACGGTGATGTTCAGGCTGCTGCTGGCAGGAATCAGATAAAAGCGGTCCAGTGCGGTAGGCATGCCGCCGATGCGTAAGTCCTTACCGTCCAGTGCCAGATCGCTTTCAAGGGTATTGTTCAGGGTGATCTGCAGGTCCATACCCGTTCGTTTCAGGTCGGCTTGCAGGTAACTGGGAGCGGCCGCCCGAACTCGGCCTTCAGCTTTTGGGAAGACGGCACCGGGCAGGCTCGCAGTCATACCTGCGTCCGTAAGCGGGCCTCCAGGCCTGGATACAGCGGAAATCTGGGCGCCGGGGCACTGGGTACCGCCAGGGGGCAGGCCGGGCAGCACCATGACATTCTTGTTGCGCCCACCTTCACCCGACTTGATATCCACCCGGAAACGCGGCGCTTTGCTGTCCGTGGTCATGACCAGTACCGGAGTGCTGCCGGTGTTGCCGACAGCGGCCATCACCAGGCGGTTGTCCACCACCTGACGGTCGATCACCCCTTCACGGGTAATGAACGAATCGCGGATGGTTTCAGGAAAGGTGATGGTCCACAGGTCGCCGGGACGCATTTCCAGCAGACCTGGGCAGTGTTCCAATTCATCCATGTAGTAGTTTCGAGTGATGTTGTCTTCGAGATACCGGCTGGGCACCGTGGCGGCCTGGGCACCCGTGCAGCTGAGCATACCCAGCAGTATCAGGAGTGATTTCTTCATTTGGGGGCCTCGGCTTTCGTGACGGTGACTGGCAGTGTGGCCTGATAGGTTTTGCCGTTCAGTGCGGTGCTGGCGACGATGATGTAGCTGCCCGGGACGGCCGAAGCGCCGGCGGATACCGTGACCGTGGTGCCGTTTTGAACGGCGGTGATGCCGCTGGGTACCGTCAGGCTCACTGCGGGCAGGTCCAGGACGTTGCCGTCCTGGCGGAGTGTCAGCGCGGTCGCCATACTCTGTCCCTGGCTCAGCGTCAGCGCGCCAGGAGTAAATGCCAGTGCGGCCGTATCCGGCTTGGTTTCGGGAGCCGCAATGGTCACCGTAAAGGGGGCTGAGCCCTTGCCTGAAGCGTACGTGCCCGTCACATTGAACGCGTACGTACCAGGGGCAGCCTGAGCGGAAGCGGTCACGGTAAAGCCGCTGTCATCCGGAACAGCTGTGATTTGCGAGTTGCCGAAGGCCTCCACCTTGGGTGCGCCCAGCAGCTGGTCGCCGCTTTTGGCCGTGACCGACACATGATTGCTGGCACCGGGTGTCAGGCTGACCTGGCTGGGAGTGAGCTGCAGCGTGATGGGCACCGTGAACGGGTTCTCGAAGCCGCTGCCAGGCGCTCCACAGGCAGTCAGGCTCAGCAACAGGGCGGGCATCAGTAATCTCTTCATAATTCTCCTTTGCAGTGACACCAGGGCGTGGAGTCTGGCGCCATGATCTGAGGCACAGCTCTGGAACAGACCGGACAGAACCGGGCAGCTTTGCTGACGGGATAACACTCGATGACTGTGTGTCCCGACGCGTACTGTCCTTTTTCCCAGGCTTCTACACCATTGCCAAGATCAAGCTCCATCAGGAACTCTGCCAGCTCCGTTCTTGAACGGACGTGACACTCCACAGGCAACAGGGGAGGCGCGTAGGTGATCCGGACCAGTCTGCTCACGTCTCCTATCATGCCTGCGAATCTGGTTGGTTCGGTGCTTAAAAGGGTTCGTCGCTGTCAAGTTCTACAGGGCAGGGGACCGGCTTGTGTTCGCGTTCAGGGCGCACGGTCTGCTGGTCGGGAAACACCCTGCTTCCCCGCATGGCACGGGCGCGGGCCAGCCGCTCCTGACGTGAGGCGCCGATATCTAAGGGGGTGTCGGCCAGCTCCCCGATTTCATCGTCGGCTTCTATGATTCGCCGCAAGGTTTCCAGAGCGGTCGCGGGAGCAATCCCCTGAAGACGTTCGTCGTTCAGCAGCCGGCTGATGTCCTCTGCAGCATTGTTGATATGGACGCGGGCCAGCTCGGCAGCGTACTGGTCCTCAGCACTCACCACGATCAGGTGCCGTTCGCTGGTGGTCACGTTCAGCAGGTCTCCCCCGTAGAGGATCTCCATCAGCCCCAGCGTTTCCGCGGCCCGGCGCAAGTGACGCGAGTCGATCAATCGGTCCATGTTCACGTTGCCCTGGAGATTCAGCATCACAAAGCCGTTAATCACCGTGTGAGAGCGGTAAATAGAGCTCAGACCGTAGTCAGCCAGCACCTGTTTCACAAGCTGTTCTTGAATAGAAGTGTTCATAAGTTTACATTGCCTGCTTTCAAAATCATCTGTCAATACATATAAAAAGGAAAAGGCCCGATGAAATGAATCATCGGGCACCAGGACGCAGTGCCTGGGTGTTCCCACTGGTAGGGAACGGGGTGACGGTTTCGCGGTCAGCGGCTCGTTTTACGCCGGGCGGGGGCGGGGAATGATCGTCCCAAAGAGGCTTGAAACGTAGGGCGGAAGGTGCTCAGAACCGGAGTTCTGAGCTGGACCTCAACTCAGCCGGGTGGCTTTGTCGCGGCCATATTCGGAGAAGGACACATCGATGATGCGGCAAATCTCCTTGGCATGCTTGATGCGCACGCCATAGTTGCTGGCCAGGGTGGCGAAAGCAACCGAGTCACTATTCTGGTGCGCTTCGAGAAAGCGGTCCACAGGAATGCTCATCGCAATTTCCCACAGGCCAGATTCCTGAAGTTTTCCCGCAATGAAGCTCGCGTCGGCCAACTGTCCCTCAGAAAACTCAGGGATGGCGGCCACCTGCGGCAAAGTCCAGTTCTGCGGCGTGCCAACCAGAAAGGTCAGTACGAAATCGCGTTTGGCGAATCGCTGGAACTTTCTGCGGTTGGGGCGCACGTTGATGGTCTCGGCGTCAATGGCTTTGTGGGCCACTTTCGGCTTGAACGCATCAGTGAACTCCTGCCGGACCAGCACCACCCTTTCTTCTTCTCGGTCCCACTCAGGCTCATAGCCGAGGAGATCGGCGAAGGTGGTCTCACTGTCCTCGTTCAGGGTTGCGTCGTAAGACACGACCGTTTTGAGGTTGTCCATGATCAGCTTGACCTGACCCAGGGACCATTCTTTCTCAGAGAAGGGGAGGCCCTTCACTGTGCGGTGACGGCGCATTTCGGCCTGCACCAGTGCGGGGGTGATGTCCTCGCGGCGAATAGGTCTTGCGGGCCGTGCGAACACGGCGCGCAGGCTGCGGCGGCTGGTGAGCTTGACGCCCAGTTCCAGCAGCTCCGCTTTGGCGGCCTTCAGTTCGCGGGTGTGGTACCCGGTCACTGCACGGTCCCAGACGCGGGGCTTATTCAGCCCTTTGCCAGTGAAGATGGCCGTGGTGTTGGTCTTGTGGCCGTTCACGCCGTCCACCTGGGCGTACCCGGTGTGGATGGGGGCGTGAAGTGCACCCTCAAGCTCGTTCATGGCTGTGAGCACAGCCACTTCTTTCCAGCCTTTCTGAGTGGTGCCTTCACCGAGCTGGCGCTGGCGGCCAAACTCAACGGGCAGCGCCATCCGCACGAAGGCGGACAGGCTCATGCCTTTGCCGGCATCCCAGCGACCTATCACCTGCCAGAGTGCGGCATACGCGGCACTCATGGCGTCCTGAAACTCCACACCATAACGGCGGGATTCCTGCACGGCCAGCAGCAGTGCTGTGGGCGCGTGGGCCCGGAACAGCAGCTGGCCGGCAGCGGCCTTGACGTTTTTGGTGAAGTCTGAGTCCAGGATGCGGATCAGGTCCACCTCTTGCGCTTCAGTAAGCAGGACGAACTCCTGCTCGACAGCGCGGCGGGCGATCTGAAACTGGTCTAGAACGCCGCCTACCGCTTCGGCTGGGCGGGTGCTCTTTGCCATGGTCAGGACGGCTTTGGCGGTCAGGTTGATGCGGGGTGCAGCTTTGGTTTTGGTGGTCATCTTGATTCTCCTTGGGCTTGCGCCCTGGAAAAATCGGGGGCGCAGTTCCACGCGCACCCCCGAAAAGGGTGTAGGCACGTGGATGCCTTTGGAGCTGCCAGTCGCCACGAATGTGGCGTCCCCGGCGTCAGCTGGGGAGGGGCACTAGATGGCCTTGAGGTCTTGACGGCGGGCAACATGCCGCTGGCCGTCAGGCAACTGCACAGCCACCGCCCTAAGGTTTTTACCCTCTGGGCTTTCCAGCACCTCCACCCGTCCCCATTGGGGATGAATGGCGTACCGGACGTCCTTTTTATCGGACTCGGTGTATCCGGCTTTGTTGGCCCAGGCGGGGTAGGCGTTGATGACACCTACTCCTTGCTCTTTGGCGTCCTCCACGCAGTTGTGGGTTCCGCCGGGCGTGCCGTCGTACATGGCCAGCACTGCAGTGCAGTTGTCGACCATGAACTCATTGCGCCATTGCATGGCGGCCTTGATGTCGGCTTCGGCCAGCTCGTTGGAGCCGGTGACGACCACGTACTTGGCCTTGCCGAGCAGGTCGTGATACTGCTTTTGCGTCTGCTTAGGCCAGGCATTTGCCTGACCAGGAAACGGCACGGCAGCCACGAAGGGCACGCCCATGATGTCGGCGGCAATGGCCAGGGCGGTATCCCACCCCAGCGCCATGCCGGTGATCACGCAGCTGGGCTGCAGCTTTTGCAGCTGCTCCAGCGCGATCTCAACCAGCACCTCCTGGGGTTGCCCGAAGCAGCGGAGCTGCTCTTCGGTCATGCCAGCGCGGATCTCCTCACGCACCTGCATCAGCAACTTACCGAGACGGTTCTGTCCCTCGCCCTTATAGACGCCCCAGAAGGCATCCTTGTGGGCGTTGTTGTGAATCAGCGGCACCAAGCCGGTGCCGAGCAGTTGCTCGCGGTAGACCCGGTGGGAGAACTTCTCCCGGAGCAAATCCAGCATGACCTGTTCCTTCATGTCTTCCCAGTCCTCGCGGAGCTGGAGAGCGCGGCCGATGGCCTTGGCTTCTTTCGGAGAGGGAGCGGCGGCAATGCGCCGCTGAATGTCCACGTCCCCGGTTTTTGCAGCCTGGAAGGCCGCTTCGAGGGTCTGAAACTGCAGTGCGCCGTAACGCACCGCTTTCTCACTGTGGAAGTTCCCCAGGAAAGAGAAGGGGCCCGTGAAGCTGGTCACTTCCTGCAAGCCAGGAAAGCCGTAGCCTCCCAACTTGTCGGGGCGGTGGCCGGTACCGGCCAGAACGGAGCCTTTGGTCATCTGCTGGGCCAGGTAGCCCAGTGCGGTGGTACTATTGCTCTTGGTTTTCATCTTGATTTCCTGTTCCGAAAGGAGGCTGTGTCCGCAGCCCCCTTTCTTTTTGAGTAAGGGGCTTAGGGCCTTCTGCCGGTATGGTTCAAGCGTCGTGATACCGAGCGAACATATCTGGGTACCGGTGCAGCTGCGAGAGCCGCACGCTGTCCAGTCCGAAGGCCAGGTGGTGACCTTCGTACTGCTGGCGCACCCGATTCTTGATCCGGATGGCCGCCTCGAAAGGCGCGCCGTAGGCGAACTGGGTTTCCCCATCAAGGGTGAACTCCAGCACCTGCAGATCGAGGCTGTTGCTCAGAATGGTTTCGGCCAGAATGTCGTCCTGCAAACCAAGGTCTGCGAGGATTTCCTGGCTAAAGAAGTTCCGGGCTTGCTGTTCGTATGTGTTCTGCATCTTGATTCTCCTTTGGGGGGCTGCGCTGCACCGCGTCCCCCACTAAAAAATGAGGGGTTAAGTGCGTGCAGCACCTGTCAGGAGGCTCAGTACAGGCCGTTGTGCTTGGCCCAGATGCTGTCCAGCGTCTGTACGGACTTGCCGTACCGCTCGCTGAATAGGCTCTGAGCCAGACTGATCTGCTCGGAAGAACCGAGGGTGATCAGCTCTGCACCCAGGCTGCCCAGCTCATCGGCCAGGTCGTACCGGGCACGCTCCAGGGCCCTCCCTTTCGGGAAGCTGCCGCAGAAGCGGGCGTCGGTGCCAGCGGGTTCAAACTTGTACCCGGCCAGCTGACTGCTGACGGTCTTGAGCTCCAGCCGCTTGGCGGCCATGATGGCAGCCTTGCCAACCATGTCGTCGGTATTGGCGGTCACGGTGAACCGCCCCTGCTGACCCACCTTGCGGCGGAAGGCGGCCTCAAAGAGGTCCACCAGCCGGTCAAACGCCAGAGCCTTGAGACGCCGGGGCACCTGAAGAGAGTCCCAGTCGCCACGAATGACGACAGAACCACTGATCTCACGCTGGACGCGCTTCATTGCTTCTGGCTTGCGCTTCAGCGGGGTGTAGGAACGGTCCTCATCCTCCAGCCAGGGCTGGAGTTTGAACCCGTCGTACAGTCGGCGAGCTTCGGCCACCTTCTCACGGCTCATGGACTGGAGCTGGTATACCACTTCCTGGTCTACGTCGCCCTTGTCCAACATGGCCAGTGCTTCTTCAGCGGTCGTGGCGGACGAAGCCGCCGTACCGCCGAGTTCAATGCTCTGAAGCTTGTGCTCTCCGTGCGCCCAGTCTTCAGGCTGAGTGTTTGCTTCCTGCTGCAATTGCTCCGTATCGACAACAAAACTAATGTCGTCCAGGGCTTGCAGCGCACTCAGCGCTTCCAGTGGGATGGAGCCTCCTCCCAGGCCGTACTGCACCTGGGGGGACAGCATGTCCCGCTCGGTCAGATCGAACTTGCCCATGCCAGGCACCGTGATGGTGCCGCCGCGGACGTTCTTCGCCGCAGCGAAGATGGCGTCGCGCACGATGGCCTGGGCCATCCGCTCGGCCTGGTTGCCGTAAGCCGGCATGGGTAGCACCTCGCGGGTGAACCCCTTCTCGAAGGCCTTCGCCTTGCACTTTTCCAGCCACTCACGGGTGTCGCCGTGCTCTTGCAGAGCTGCGAACATCCGCTCTGCGGAGGAGGCTTCAGCCCGACCTTTCGTCCGAGCAATCAGCTCGGCGTAAGACACGGGGAGGGTCAGCGGGTTTTTAACTTTCGTCATCTTGAATTCCTGTTCCGGAGGGGGATCTAAGCCCCTCCTAAGAGTGGGGGGCTTAGATTCCGTATCCGTAGAGGAATCAGTCAGTCAGTCGTCCAGTCGTCGTATTGCAGGCGAAAGTTCTCATCGATCAGGCAACCGTTCAGGTCACCCATCAGGACGCCTTGATCGATAAAGAGGCGGCGCTCGTAATAAGCGCCAGTATCGTCTGCGCGCGTTCGCTGGGTCAGGTCAAAACTGACCCCCCTTGCGGACTGCTGCAGGAGCTGGATATCGCTATCCACCCATTCTTTGCCCATGGAGGGCAAAGAGCGGGTGCGCTCCAGGGCAGCTTCCATCAGCTGCAGTTTGGACATTCTGGCCATCTTGGACTTCCTTCCAGGGGTTTAGCATGCCCCTGAGCAAATAAGGGGGCACGTCCACGCGAGCACCCCAGGTGAATGAGGTGCGGGTGCGTGAACACCCGGAAGTCGTCAGACTTCAGTTGTAAAAGTCGGGACTGCCGTCCCAACCCCAGTCTGGCTCGCGGTCAATGCCGCCGCCATCGCCATTGTCGTAAGCAACGACGTCAGGAATCGCATCTCCGTCTGCGCGGACGTATCCGGGTTCTTGCAGGCTTGGTTCTGCCTGCAAGGCAGTCCTGGAAGACTTGGCCCCCGTGGTTTTCCGTTGTCCTTCAGCTTTCGCTTTGGGATGTGGAGCTTGGGCGTCCACTTCAGGAGAACCCATAGCGGGAGCGACAAGGCCGTCGCTCCCAAGATCCTTTCGGATGTCGGCGATGAGTGTTTCTTGCCCACCGTACTTATGCAGTGCGTACTCCACCAGGGAGACTTCCTGCACCAGGGCCGTGCGGCCCCTGTCGGCAACAATGGCGAAACCCTTGCGGGCGGCCAGAGCCACAATCTCGGCGGGTATCGCTTGGCCCTTATCGGCCACGAAAGCCACCAGGTAGGCCGTGAGGCCACCTCGGATGTAATCGCCCTGACGGATACCAAACAGATTCACTCGGAACATCTTGATTCCATTCCGGGGGGGCGAGCGCCCCCCCTAATGAAAAGGGGGGCGCGTTCACGCACGCCCCAGTGAAAAGGGGCGGGCGCGTGAACACCCGTGTGCGGAAACAACCGCACGCGAACCGTCGGGTGACGGGTCCTGGGCCGAAGCCCGAACGCATTCAGTCTAGCATGTGCCTAGCGCAGCTGCTTCAAAAAACGTTCGACCCTGGGCCAACCAGGGAGACTGACATTCCGTTGCGCTTGCTCATGCGCCCACGTGGCGAAACTCTGATCCAGGCCAACCTCGCGCAGTGTGGCCGCAGCCATCTCCAGTCCGCCGAGGCGGTAGGCAGCCCCGGCCAGCAACCGGGCCAGCTCGGCCCGCTGGGAGGCGTTCAGGCGCGGCAATGCCACCTGCACCTGTTGAAGCGACATGCCCTGAGTTGTCCGTCTGGCTCCGCGCGAGCGGACTGGGCTGGCATAAGCACTGTGGAGGCTGCTCAGGGCGTGCGTGAGGGTGTACGGATCGCGCCGGCCCTGGCTGTCGGTGTCCGGCATCGTGGCCTGAAAGCGCCGTATCCAGGGCTCGGCGTCTGAGCGGGTCAAGCCCTGTGCGGCCAGCTGACGGGCCAGCCAGTACCCCGCGTTATTGCGCCCCTGTGCACTGCGGCTGACTGCTTCATCCAGCAGCGCTCTGAGATCGTTGTCCGTGCCGGCTTCCGGGAGTGGTGCTTCCGGAAGAGTGACGGCCGGTGTGGGGAGCAGGCCCACCCAGAGCGCCACAGCTTCGGGGAGGGTGTCTACAGGCTGGGGGGAAACGTCCAGCATCCGGTAAGCGCCGTTGCTCAGGTGGCTGGGGGGGAGCACGATCATGCCCCCGTCGGCCCGCACGTCAAGGCCGGGAAACGGGGGGTTCTTCAGACTGCCACTGGCGACGGTGCGGACATGCCAGCCGGGGTGCTCGAAATAGACATGTGGGCTGCCGCTGCCGCTCAGGGCGTTGGGGGAAAGGCCCCATTTCCGCAGCAGTGCCCAGCCTGCTTCGCCGTCAAAGTCCAGCACCACCAGGCTGCTGATGGCTCCGGTGACGGCAGCGAGGCCAGGAACGTCCGGGGTAAACCAGGTGTGCAGCCACTCGGTCTGGACGCGCTGCGTCTGCAGAGGCTTCCAGGAAGGCGCCGTTTTGCCGTCTCTGGTCTGGCTGTGGCCGGTCAGGGTCAGGCGGCGGTGAGGACGTTTGTGATGGTCGACAGGAAGCACGTTCCAGCCGAGATCACTGGCCCCCAGTGCCGCCTGCAAAAGGCTCATACGGCCTGGTCGGTCTCCTGGCTGCTTTCAGCGGTGTGTTTGGGCATCTGCGTTTCGGCGTTGGCTTCTGCTTGGGCCGCTTTTCCCTTGTCCTTTTCCTGACCTTGTTTGGTCTTTTCCTGTTCCTGGGTCAGGCGCATGTCTTCCGCTGCTTGAGCGGCGAACAGTTCGAACATGCTTTCATCCAGCTGTTCGTAGCTGCGTACAGTGGCCACCTTGCTGTCGTTGTACCGCGTCTCGGTGATGGTTTTACGCGTTTGCTCCAGCCAGGCGGTAAATTCCGGCGTGTCCATGATGACCATGCTCTGGTACTCCAGGGGCGCTGTGCCGATGCGCAGGGTCTGCATCTTGCCGGGGATGGCTTTGACCGTTCTGGCGATGATGCCATTTTTCAGTTCGGTCAGGAACATCTGGGCGTGGGCATGGTGTTCGAAGGTTTTGAGAACGTCTTTGATGTCAATCAGTGTAAGGGCCATAGTGTCTCCTGAGGGCTGTGATGATTTCGCTGGTGGTCAGCTCGTAGCGCACAGGGCGGGCGCTGAAGCGACTCAGTTGCGTGGTGAGATTGGGACTGGGTGAACTGGCGGTCAGGATCACCAGCGTCCCCGTGTCGTCGATGGAATGCGAGTAGAGCAGCTGCTGCTCTTCAAGACTTCTGGGGATGAGGCTTTCGGTCAGTGTGGGGGGGCGTCCGTCATACTCTGGCAATTCGATCTGCCGGGCAACGCAGGCCACATAATCCTGTTCACGGATCAGACCGTCGTTCACAGCGTCTTCGAGATCGCTGTACGCCATGAGCTCCCGGAGGCTGACCAGACCCTTGAGGGCCAGGCTTTCGTGCAGGCTCATCGGTCCATAGATCTGGGGAGGGTAGGCAAAGTCCATGCAGCGGCGAAACAGTTCCGGAGGAATGACCGAGTATTTCAGATGCCCAATACCGAACGCGTTGATCTGTTTGGCCCTGGTCAGCAGTTCGACCGGTTCCTCCTGAAAGTAGGGGTCGACGGTCAGCAGCAGCAGGTTCGTTCCTTCCTGGCGTTGGGCCAGTGTCAGGTTTGTCAGGGCGGCTTCGCGGCTCAGAATGGGTTTGAGAATACCGTCGGGCCCGGGGCAGGCTTCTTCCAGGGTACCGATCTCGAAGCTGCTGGCATAGAAATTGCGGTTCAGGGTATCTGCGGTCCGCTTCCAAAGGGCATTCAGCTCATCTTGTTCCAGAGCGATTTCCAGAACCCGCAGTGCCGAGCCGCCGCCCTGACGCTGTTGCGACAGGGCTTTGTCGATCTGAGTTGCACTGAGCAGCGCTGTATCGGTGAGACTTAGCCCCATGTTCCTAAGGCGCGTCCGACCAACCACTCGGTGGCACTGCTCATGAGTCCGGGCGTATAGGACTCAGGAGCCTCAAAACGGATTCCACGTTCGATGTGTTTACCGACGGACTCGGCGATACGCCGGGTACCAGGGTGGGATTTGAAAAACGGTTCAGGATTGTTCCAGAAACTTTGCAGATCAGGGTCGGTATGACGCATCTCCACACGTTTTCCGGCCGGCAGGTAGCTCAGTACGCCATCAACGGCGCTGAGTTCGGCTTCGAGCATGTCGAGCTTTGCGCTTTTCACTTCGTGGATGTGGATTTGGTTGTCTCCGTAGAGAATTGCTGCGGCGTATGTGCGCTTGCGGGCGTCCGTGATGGCGTAGGTTGACAGCTCGTAATCGGCCATGCGGCTGGTGCTGGGCAGTCCCTCGTTGCTGGCATGCTGCAGCAGGCGCTGCCACAGAGGACTCAGGTAATCCACGCTGCCGCTGCGGAGCTTGAGATCCTTGGTTTTCTGCATGCGCTGGCATTCCTTGGTCATGCCCTGATTGCGAATGATGTCCCGAATTTCCGGCCCCGAATAGATGTACACGGTGTTGCCGTAAGGACAGCCGCTGAGGGCCTCGTACAGTACGGCGTGGAACCGCTCCTTGGCCGGCAACTCCGGGTTGAGCTTGATGTGGAAGAACCGTCCGATGTCCTCGTGCGTATGCATGATGGTGGCGGTTTCTTTGCTGACGTGCAGGTAGACGCCGTGTACGGGGCGCTGCACGACTGGTTGCTTCTGCTTCTTGCGGCCCTGGCGAGCTGGCGCTGGGTTGCGGGTTAATTCTTCTGTTGTCATGTCTACCTCCGGGAGTGCCGGTTACAGGGCGTAGAATGCGGCCATCGGTCGGCTGAACCTGCATAGCGCGCTTGTGCGTGTCCTGTTTGGGCGAGTGAATAATCTGAATCTTCTTGCCCTGGGCACCGACTTCAGCATCTGCGTGTGGTTGTTGCTGCGCGGCGCTGATGTCCTGCATGACGATGCTCATTGGGGGAGCGTCGCCATACAGCTGCTCCCCAGCTTCGAACATTGGAATCAGGGTGGTCGTGATGCGGGTACAGATACCGGACTGGACCAGATAGTTCAGTACCGTCTCTTTTTCAGGCAGCGAGACCCGGATAAGGTGCGCCGTCCGCTGCAGGTCGGCATATGCGAAGCGCCCAGCATTGGCGCGCTCCAGGCAGGCCTGCGCAGCCCGCTGAATGTCCTGTGCCGTTTGATCCTGTACGGCTTTTTGTTCTGCTGGTGCGGGATAGCGGTGGATGTGCCGCAGCAACTGCCGCGCCCGCGTTTGCCCAATTTCGATGCGGTCTTTGATCCACTCCAGCGCCTCACCGATCAGGGTGTTATCGGCGCCGATACTGGATTCGTCCTGGGCCAGCAGGGCACGCAGGTCGTTCATGCTGATCCAGTCGGGCTGCTTGCTCAGCAGCGATTCGATTTTCTCGCCATAACTTCTGAAGTACGCACGAATGCGGCGCTTCAGGCGGGGGCCGGTGCTGAAATACACCTTCAAATTACCGCCGACACTTGCCATGAGTCCTTCTGCCGTCAGCCGCTTGATGGCAGAACGGACAACCCGAACGTTGCCGCACAGTTCCAGGCAGCGGACGTGCTCGAACAGCTCAGGGATCGTCATGCCGCTCCGGGCATGGATCAGGAGTTGTCGGTGCAGTTCGGCGTTCACGCCATGTATTGTTGGATGCCCGCGTGTAACATTTTAGTCCCCTGGGAAATAATCCCTCTGGAACGATAAATATTCTTTTTGACCTGGACTTGTCCGGGACAAGATAGCCGCTGTTATGTGATGTATCTTGCGTTTCACGGGCGTTTGGTGCTTCTCAGCCCTCAACTCCCTCTTTCAGAGCCCGGTAAAAGGAGATCCAATCGCCTTTTGAGGCCCGAAGTATTAAGACTCAGGTGGAGAAAAGCCACACTTTGTCCGGGATAAGGCGTAACGCTCTCATATTTCCCTGTAACATTTGGGTGCAATGAGAACAAATTGTTTCATGGCACAGTATGATTGAGGGGATGGCAGACCTCATCAGACACCGACTGACGCGTGCAATGCATCACGCCAGGGTGACTTTCCTGGCTGCGCCCCGTGGATATGGAAAGAGCCAACTGATTGGGGATTACCTGCGTGATTTTCCGCAGACGCACGTACAGATCAGCTGTACGCCAGATGACCGTCTCGCTCCCCATCTGGCAGACCGGCTGACCCGTACCATGACCCGGCAGCTGAATACGGATGTCTTCAACTCTATCTATTCGGACTACGCTTCGATCAGTCGGGCGGAAAGTTCTCACGGTCTGGCGCGGTTGATTGCCCGTGATCTGGAGCGCTGGTCAGAGCCGCTTCTTCTGGTGGTCAACGGTCTGGCTTCTGAAGAAGCGGTGGTGTTTGCTTCCGAGCTTGCGCATCTGAGCTCTGAGCGCTTCCGTTTTGTACTGGCTGGTTACCCATTTATAGCCAACCATGCCTATCCCAGGGATTATGTCCTCCAGGCCGAGCATATGCAGTACACCCTTCAGGAGCTTGCGGAGCTGGGTGTTCGTCCTGAGGACGCTGAAGAGTTGCGGCACTGGCCAGCCATCATCGACCTGTTCAAGCGTTCCGGGCAGAGTGATATTGAGCGGTACTGCCTGCAGCTGGTGCGCCAGATGGAAGCGTCAGAGCCCGAACTGCTCGCTGCTTCCTTGCTGCTGGGCTGGGGTCATGGGCGTGAGCAGCAGCGCGAACTGACCGCTTTAGGGCTACCGCACGATTACCTGCAGCGGATCGAGGCCTACGGCTGGCCATTGGAAGCTCTCGGGGAGCAGATTCATCCCCACCCGCTGATTCGGGAGGCCATGCTGGGCCGACTGAAAAGACGCAGTGAGCTCGAAGACCGGCTTGCTGACGTTATTCAGGACACCCAGCCGGTGCGGGCGATGGAACTGCGTTCCCAGAGTGGGGACACCAAAGGCGTGCTCGCCGTGGCCCGTGAGTATCTCCCTGCGTGGTTCCGGCAGGGCCAGTGGGGACAGATCATTGCCAGCCTTGAGCCGTACTACCGGCTGCTGACCACCGAAGAGCGGACCATGCTCGCACGCGCTGTGCTGGAAACCGCCTCGGAAAAGTCAGCGCTGCGCAAAGCTCTGGAAATTGCCGCACTGGCTCTACAAGACGGTGGAGACCGTCAGAAACTTGGTGTCATCCAAACGGAGCTGCTGCTCCGGCTGGGCCGGCTCGGTGCCGCACGCAGCGGCCTGGACCGGCTGCTTGAAGGTGGGCAGGCTGAGCCGAGCCTGATTGCCTGGCAGGCCCTGCTGCACCTCCAGAGCATGGAGCCGCAGCGGGCCATCTATCTGCTCAGCGAAGAAGCTCAGGCCAGGCATACCATTCTCGGACAGGTGGTGTACGCCCAGGCCCTGCTGCAGACCGGACAGCCGGAACGCGGCAACGACATTGTTTCCCAGGTGTATCACCACTACTACCTTGAACCGACTGTGACGGCCATGCTGCAAAACGTGCGTGGTGCGTTTGCGCTGATTCAGGCTTTGAGCGATTGCAGCTTACACACGCAAGCCCAACAACTGCTTAATCTGCTTCCGCTGCGGGAAAACGGCTACTGGTTCGACGCCAATGTTCAGCACCTGAGCGGCTTGCTGGCCTGGCGGCAGTTCGACGAAGACGAAGCACTTCGCCGACTGGACCAGGCGGCCGTGCTGGCCCGCTCAGCTCAGGATGACGAGCTCCTTTCCCGCATTTTGCAGACGATGTTTCTGACGCTGGTGTACTTCCGCCGCTACAGCCGCGCTGAAGACGTGCGGATTCAGCTGATTCACATTGCGGCCAGTGAAACGTACCTGGAAGCCTGGATTTCCGAGGCCGGGGCTGCGTTGCAGCTGATTCGCGGTGAGCGGCCCGCGACCAGCCGTGCCACGTCCCTGCGTGAGGTCGGGCTGTTGCTGCGCCGCGTGGCCGGCGACAGCCGAACCGAAATGTTCCCTGAAGGACAGCGCCTGCTGTGGGAGAACTGGCAGCCGCTGCCTGAGGGACTAGGCAGCCTGTCTGAGGCGGACCGGGCTGACCACGTGTTGTTGCGGCCTCCTTCCATGCGCACTGATCACCATTTCCGTCTGCGGCTGCTGGGTGGCCTCCGTGCCGAGCTGGACGGCCAACCCATCGAATTGAGCGACAGGCATCTGTTGTTGCTGTCCGCGCTGGCTCTGGGCCCCCAGGACGCCACCGAGTTGGCTGGGGCGCTGTATGCCGGCCGCAACCCATCGGGAACCCTCCGCACAGCCGTCTCCCGTCTGCGGGACCGCCTGCAAGCGACCGGCGTCAGTGGCAGCGACACCGTCATCACCCGCGCCCAGGGTGGACAGTACCGTTTGGCTGACGGCTGGACCGCTGAAGTGGACGCGCAAACTTTACTGCAGGGAAACCCGGCCGACTTGCCGGACCTCTACGCGCCGTTGGTCTGCGCTGTGGCTGTACAGCGCGAACGCCTGATTGTCCTGACGCCCGAGACGTTTGACCGTGAGGTCATCAGGATGCTGGAACGCTATCCCAACCGCCAGCAGGCGCTGCTCTGGTTGGCGGCGCTGAACCGTGAGTACCCTCAGCGATTTACACCGCTCAGAGGCCCGGCCGATCAGACTGCCGGCTGAACAGAACGGACTGGAGCACACATGGGAGCAGCCGCACTCAGCTTATCCAGGTGCCCGTGCAGTGCTTTCAGGGCGTATGCCTGTGAGAGCGCGTCCTCTCCCGGTTCATCCAGGCCCAGCCGAATGCAGGCGTAGGCCGGGCTGAGACTGGGGTAGCCGAGCTGCTCCAGCTGAGTCTCCAGCAGAATGGGCATGACTTTCAGGGGACGGTTCAGCATCCGTTCGAGTGCCCGTCGCTGGTCTGCAGACCACAGGGTCAGCTCCGTGCAGTTCTCGACCAGTTTCAGGGCGCGCTTCATGAAACGGCACTGCTGGTCGTCCGTGGCGATGTAGGCCTGCACCTGAGCGTCATGCACCAGCGCCAGACCAGGAGGCATGCCTGCCGTGTACGAAGTGACCGAGGCGTAGTACATGCTTCTCAGTCTGAAAGCGAATCTGGATGGTCAAAATACAAAATTGTGGTTCTCAGCTTCGCTCCTGCCAGCTCGCGATACGCATGCCGTCTGGGCCGAAGAGGGTGGTGCGGCCGCCGCACTGGATACAGGTCCAGCCGGGCAGCCCCTCCGTGAGCTGGTGGATCAGATTGTGGAAAGGCCAGCGCCGGGTTTGTCCAGTGGCTGTGCGCTGCACGTTGTAGGCGATCTGATGGACCCGGCGGTGGGCCATGTGGACGCGCTGGATGTGGTGGACCCGCATACGTTTGGCTGTGTTCAGGTCGTCGCAGTAGATCGGCAACTCGGCATTCAGGTACCGGCAGAGAACGTAGGCTTGCTGCACGGCAAACGCCTCGCCGTCTTTGCCCTCGCTTTTTCCCCAGAGCGTGATTTTTTCCGGCAGTCCAGAGGTGGTGAGCGCCCAGTAAAACGCGGGATCGTTCATCTGGCGGCTGTAATCTGTGTGAATCCGCGCTGGTGGCAAGTCGGTTTGCCGGAGCTTGCCGCTGTCTTTTAACTGAGTATGTTCCCGCAGACGGATGCCGTCTAGCAGTGCCGTGACCAGCTCCTGTTGTTCGGCAGGCAGTGGCACGGCGGTGTAGATCCGGTCCAGTTCGCGCCTGCAGAGAGGGTGCTGCAAGCTGCTGTGTGGCAGAGTCACTGTACCTGTGCCAAGTTCCTTCACACGGACGCCGAAGGTGACAGATTTCTTGTTCTTGTTGGTGGTGAGTTTGATCCGACAGCGTATGGGGACGTCCGCCCCTGACCTGACAGTGAGATGAAACGACCGCTCGCCTGTCCGCCCCCTACACTGTTTCAGGGCACTCAGCAGTGCTCTGTGTAGACCTGGGGGGGCAGTGTGGTATTTGCTTCCGATGTGCCGTGTGAGCTGGGTGACCAGGTCCTGTTTGGTTTTGTGCCGTTTGTTTTTGCCGAGCTGAGCGCTTTTGTGGCTGATGGCTGTGTAGACGTCTTCTCCGACGGTGCAGCTCGCCTGGAAGTGCTTCTTGTTCCACTGAATCTGAAGCTGAGCCTCGGTGTGCTGCGCCGCTTCCACTTCCCTTACCCCCGGATGGCCGCCTGCACCTTCTGGTGCAGGCCCGGCGGGTAGACGGCCACCATCTGCTTGCCCTGGGTGTTCCAGAGCATGTTGAAATCCGCATAGCGCATCGCCACACTGCCGGCCAGCGGGTCTGCGAGGTACAGCAGCTGCCGGTTCTGATCGAACCCCCGCACCACCCGGAAGTGGGGAATCACGCCCACTTGCTGGAAGTAGGTCAGGGCGATCACCGGCACCCCGAGGCGAATCAGCCGCACGGCCGCCCCGATGTTCGCGTTCTTCACCTGCGTGGTCTGCAGGCCGTACTGCCCGACATAGCGCCCGATCTGTTCCACGTGCATGTAGCTGTTCGGGCTGGCTTTGGTGGCCGCGCTGATGGTTTTCACGTCCACCGGCTGCCGGTAATACGCCAGCACCATGCCGATACTCGCCGGTCCGCAGTCGTTGTAGCCCTGGTAAATGATCGGCATGTTCTGCAGTGCCAGGGCGGGGGCTGTTGCGGGTGTAGTCCTGGTTGCTGTGGTGCTGGTGGCTGTTCTGGCAGCCTCGGCCACCGGCAGTGTGATGGGGAGCAGGCCCAGCAACAGAGTCAGCAGCGGGCGGGAAGTCCGGGACAGGTGGGCGTGGGTCATGCTTTCAGGGTACGGGCGGGTCTGGTTGGTACGGGGCCAGCACAGGTGCAGCTTCACCGGCACTGCCCCCGCCGGGTGAATGCGAAGCGCTTTTTCTGACGGTGAATCCGCTGCAGCCAGCGTCTGGTCAGTCGTTTCATTTCTGGTCTCCCTGGCGCTGTTCTTCCAGTTTCTTTGCGAGTGCTTCCCGGTTCAGACGGAACTCGAAGCCTTCACGCCGGCGCAGGTAGCGCCGCTCGATGACCCTTTTGCGGGTCAGGGCGCTGAGGTGGTGCCGCAGCCGGTTCCTGGGAAAAGGCAGCCGCCCGCCGCTCAGCCGGGCGGCCTGCTGAATCCAGCGGGCGCTGCTGATGTGCAGCCACTCGCCCGCGGCCGCCCCTGAACGGCGGCACTCCTCTTCGAGCACCAGCAGCAGCGTGCCTTCTGCCGCCCCGAATGCCCGGATCAACTGGCCGTGCCGGACTTCTATTGCGTCCTGGAACCTGAGCGGCAAGGACAAATGGAGGGCGGCCGTCATGCTTCTGCCTCCTGCTGCTCGCTCGTTCTTCCCCAGCCGAACTCCGGGTCATCCCTCAGTGGGTTGTGCCAGAGGTTCCAGCCCAGCGGCAGCAGCAGGCCCAGGGCAAGCAGGCTGAAGTGAGGGTTGAGCCCAGCGATGTCCAGATCTATCCAGAGGACGGCTACGGCAGGGATCAGCAGGGCCGCGCCCATGACGGCGTGGGCGAGCAGGGCCGGGAAAGCGAGGTCCTGCGGCCGGGACGCCTGCTCCCAGCGGGCCGTGAGGGTGAGGGTGAGGCTGATCACGCTGACCAGCAGCACCAGGGGCGTGCTGAGGGCCGCCCAGGTGGTCAGCAGCAGCAGCGTGAACAGCAGCAGGCCGCCGAGGCTGGACAGCCCTGCGGCAGCGAGGCCCTGTGCGCTCAGCCAGGACACGGCGGCCGGCAGGGGCAGCAGCAACGCGAGCAGCATCATGGCCCGCACCCAGGCGTGCCAGGGGTCCAGCGAGTGTTCCAGCGAGAACCGTTTCTCAGGGTGTCTGCCTCGGTCCGTGATCAGCGTGGTCATAGGTCCAGTGTCGCTGCAGGTCTGGTTGGTTTGCAGGGGGTCCGGGAAACAGAGAACCCCCGCGGCTCATTGCAGCGTGGGGGTTCAGTGCGGAATTTCGTTCAGCTCGTTTGTTTTCGTCCGTCGAGGTACATCCGTACGGGCAGGGCCAGGCCCATCCCCAGACTGATCAGTGCCGTCATGAGCAACAGGTCAGTTCTGCCGGGAGCTTGCTGTACGGTGGGCAGCACCAGCACCAGACCGAAGCCGACCGTACTGACTAGGCCTCCGCCGTACAGGGCCGGATTCCCCCGCTCAGGGTAGGCTGAGCTGTAGCCTTGCAGCAGCAGGCCCAGGATTGTGAGGGCCAGACCGATATACATTGTTGTGGCCATGCCACCGTTTGTCAGCTGAAACGTGCTGCGCTCAGAGATAATCTCGCTTGCCACGGCGAGCAGCAGTAGTCCAGCGATGCCGAAGACCATCTGGGGCAGGGTCTTGTGGAAGTCCTCTTTGGGGGAGAGGTCTTCTTCGGCCTCCGGGCTCAGGCTCTGTGGCTTCTTGCCCAGCAGCAGCTGTGCGCCCCGGAAGGGAAGGGACGCGGTGAGCAGCAGCGAGAAGGACTGCAGGCACGTTCCCATCAGTTCGTAGTACCGGACAATCCTGGGATCAGCGGCCTGTACGTGGGAGAGGGCCGCAATCTGCTGGTCTGCGGCCTGTCCAGCTTGCTGTATGACAAAGAGGCTTGCAAGAGCAATGACTCCGTTCCCCCCTGCACTGAGCAGGAAGCTCCGGCGTTCTTCTGGGGACCAGTGCCGGACATGTTTTTGGTAGGCCAGGGCATAGAGCACAGTGCCGGTGAGAATCAAAGCCAGGGCCAGCAGCATGATGGGGGTGAGCTCAGGTAGGGTCATGTCTCTATGGTGCTTGCGGGTCTGGTTGGTTTGCCAGTGGCGGGTTTCAGGCCTGGACGCGCTGCCCATGCCCCGGTGGCTCGTTCTCTGGCTTGGTGCTGGTGGCGGCCAGCAGCTGCTGTTCCAGGTCGCGGGCGAAGTCTGGGTTGCGCAGCTGCTCACCACACTGGGGGCAGAGCAGGTACACGATGATGCGCTCGTGCCTGTTGGCCTTCTCGGTGCCCGCAAAGACGCCGATGACCTGTGCTTGCTGGCGGCAGGCGAGGCAGCCGCCGTTGCCACTGAGCATGAGACGAATCCCCCGGTGGTTCACTTCGGCGGCGGCTTCGGCGTCGCTGTACCCGTGCATGGTTTTCAATGCCCAGGCGGCATACCTCCAGGCGGCATCCTCAAGGGGCACTCCGTCGATGTACAGGTCGCGGGCGGGCGAGGACATGACTTTGCGGATGTTGCGCAGTTTCGGATGCTTGCGTCTGGACATGGGTTGAGTGTGCTTGAGGGTCTGGTTGGTTTGCAGGGGGTGACCCCCCGTTCAGCTTTTCCCGCCTCGCCGTTCTGCCCAGAACAGAATACCTGGGATGATGACCAGACCTTCGGGCACCGGGAAGGGAGCGGGCCGGTCAGCCAATCCTGCCCAGCAACTCCCGAAAGGTCACACCGGACTGTCTGAGACGTGACAAGACGCCCGCAGAGCGTGCCCTGGAGGCTGGTTTCCTCTGCTGCCGGGAGGACGGCGGGTGCCCTTTCTCTGCCCCAGGGGAAAAGCGACGGCTCTGCTTGCCGGAGGTTACATGCCCCGTGCGGCCTTCAGAATCGCCAGGAAGGGGGGTGCAGATTCTTTTGCGCCTCCCTGGTCAGGCTGGAGGCTTACCGGGGGACTGACGGGCCTCTGAGGGGCGAGGCGACCAGAGGGTGACATTCATGGGGGAACAGGCCCAGCACCTGGGGCAGTGAGAAGGGATTGCCCTCACAGGTCCTTTCCGGTCTCGCGCGCGTGATGATGAATCAATCTTTTAAAGAAGAAAGAAAAAAAGATTGATGATCATCATCAAGAGGCGGCGGCGGAGGCCGTCTGGGACGTAATCTGCTTGCAATTTTCTACAAAGCGCCAATGGGGAAGTCGCACTTTTCTGCAAGGCGCCAATGGAAACTTCTGCAAAGCGCCAATGGCGGGGGGCCTTATCCCGGACAAACTTCTGCAAGGCGCCAATGGAAACTTCTGCAAAGCGCCAATGGCGGGGGGCCTTATCCCGGACAAACTTCTGCAAGGCGCCAATGGAAACTTCTGCAAAGCGCCAATGGGTTTTCTGCAAAGCGCCAATGGGGAAGTCCCACTTTTCTGCAAAGCGCCAATGGGCTGCTTCAGGCCATCAGGACGTGAAAAAGCACCTGCTGTAGTGGCAGGCGCTTCCGGGATGAGGCTACTTTAGTTGTTTGTTACCGGCGGCTCCATTCCTCGACAACTGTGGTCAGCATTTGCTCAGGCAACATGATCAGGGACCCGATCTCCTCCGGTTTGACCCGGCCCTCGTCGAGGAGCGTGCGGCACAGCTGTACCGTTTTGTCACTCAGACGCTTAACGGGTCTGAGTCGGTCCAGAATAGTGTATGCCTGCTCAACAGTGCGGGCGGACAGGGTGAATCCCGCTGGTAGTTCCCGTTCGGTTTCCTGGTTCTCCAGTTTTGCTTGTTCGGCTTTTGCTGGGGCAATGGGCGTAGCTGGATTCGCCTCCCGTTGATTGACAGTCTTTATGTTTCTGACAGAATGCTTTTTGCCCCGCCGGCGGTATTCTTCCAGTCGTTCTCTGGCGCTTCCTGTGGTGAGGACTGTTAGAATGTAGGAGGGACGACTTTTTACGCTTCTCGCCGTGTCAGTAATCCAGATGGCGCACTCTATTTCTTCCAGGCTGTGGGCCTTGATGGCCTCTTCTGCTGCGTTTTTGGTGACGCCCTCGGCGATCAGCAGGTCCCTGCCCCGCGTATCCACTGCATCGTCGTCATAGAACTCCAGGGTCAGTACCGCTGCATCTCCCCGACCTTTGATGCTGTAGGACTTCAGGAATTTTAGCTTCTTATCGCTCAGCGCTTCCATCGGCCCACCCGTGCGGAAGAGGGTACTCACCCGTTTGCTGAGGTAGGGTTCGTTGTTCAAAATGCGCGCGGCGTTGGCGAAATCCAGCAGCAGGATGCTGACTTCCGTTTCCCGCCGCCGTGGATCTCGCAGGTCGCGCCGCAGCGCTTCCAGTAAGCGGTAGAGGCCTTTTACGGTCGGGTTTCCCAGCTGCTTGATGGTTTGGGTATTCAGGCTCAGGTTGTGTGGGCCGGCCAACGAACGGAACACGGTGTTGCTGAGCTGCACCGTGACCATCTGGATTTTCTTCCTGGGGTCGAAGTGGTCGTCCAGGGTATGGAATTCAAGATCTGAGATGATCGAGAAGTGGCTTTCCTTTTCGTATGTCTTGCCCAGCACCGGCAGCTGAATCATGTCGTTGGCCTGATAGTTGGTGTATCGCAGCGACAGCAGGCTGCTTTTGAGGTCGCGGTAGTGCCTGTTCTCCAAGCTCAGCCCACTCAGGCGCAGCAGTTCGCTGACCTTGAGTTCCATCGTCGGATTTTGCCCCGTGTCGGACTGGTACAGCGAGGCAGCTGTGTAGAGTCCGGCGAAGAAGTCGTTGTCCTTGCCGTAGGGGATGGTGTGGCCTTTGGTGGTTTCGCAGCTGATGGTCTGTGTACCGTCGGCGCTACTCGACGACCATCCCTGCAGGAACTCCGGTGCTGGGGTCTTGCTTTGCAGCGCAATCAGACCCCAGCGGCAGTGGTTGTATTCCGCCAGCAGCTGAATCGAGTTTTTGCTCATGCGGCCCATGCCTCTAAGTATGCCTGTGTGGGGGGAGCGGGTGGAATGCTCATGCTTCTACCGTGCCTGCTGGTCTGGTTGGTTCTCAAGCGTGGCCGCTGCCGCTTCCATTCTCTGCCAGGTCCAGAGCAGCTCCCGTCCTAGCGCGTCGTCCGCTCGCCGCAGGACCAGGCCGTTCGGCTGCATGGCTGGCTGGGCGGCCTGGATACGGGTCAGCACCTCCTGGTCGCTCAGTTCCGGGTGCAGGAAAGCCAGCAGGGCCGCCGCACACGCCGTCGAGCGGGATACTCCGGCCATGCAGTGCACATGGACGCGCAGAGGCCCGCCATCCTGTTTCTTCTTCAGTTGCTCGGCTTCTTTCAGCAGCCTGGCCAGCTGCAGCTCCGTCATGTGGAACGGCGAAAGGGGGTCATCGCTGAACTCCAGCCGAAGTGTGCGCTCGGTGGTGACGCCCTTCAGCCAGCCCGGCGGTACCCCGCCGGGCTCTCCGATAGACACCAGCAGGTGCAGGTGCGGGTTCTCGCCAGGGGAAAGAATTTCTTCCGGGTACGCGGTCAGCCAGCTGCCGACGGTGATGCGGGGCAGGGGCGCAGGGTCGGGGTCCGGGGCAGCCGTGACAGCGCGTTTGCGCCTGAACAGGGCACTGAAAGAGATGGTCATGCCCTTACAGTGACTGCGGGTCTGGTTGGTTCTCAACTGGGCGCTGTGATATTGCCCGGCAACCAGGGGGCGGGCGCGGGGCTGAGGTAATCCTCCAGGTCTGGATACCTTAGCAGCCACAGCGTCAGGCCAGCAGGATTAAGGTGGTCGATGTTGTCCGTGGCGAGGGACAGTTGCCCGGAAGCCAGTTCGCTGGCCCGTCTGATCTCCATAGGGCTGTATCTCCGCGCCAGTGCTCCAAGCAGCTCCTGGGGGAGGCCCAGCGCCCCGAGCAGTTTCATGGACTCGGCCTTGTCATGTCGCGGGGTGTCCTGTTCCGTTTCCGGGAAGCGGGCCAGCAGCCCTTCCTCGCTCAGCTCGTACTGGCTGAGTCCCCCAACCGCCTGCAGGGTGTCCAGGCCAGGGCGCAGCAGATTCAGGACGATACTTGTTTTCTCGTAGTGTCGCCGCATCCGCGCACTCCACAGCAGGTCGTCTGCACTCAGCCGTACCTGGGCTTCTCCCGGTTCCCGCCAGCTTTCCAGCAGCCGGTAGAGCATCTCGGCGCTTTCGCTGCTTTCGGTGTTCTGATTTTTCAGGGTGCTGAGTACGTCCTGCCGGAAACCCAGTACCGTATCCAGGGTGCCGGGCAAGGTCAGGAGTGTACTCAGGTCGACCTCGTGGAGACTCTGGCTCCAGGGATGGTCGGGGTCAGGGGCTGTGGCGGTCAGTGTGCAAAAGCCGGTGATCAGGCTGAAGATGGTGTGCGTGCTGCGGTGGACATCTTCATTTGCTTCGCGCCAGCGCACGGCGTGGGAACACTGAATCATCAGTTTCTTCAGTTCAGCGATGGTCTGATGTTCCAGGTCTTTGGTGTGCGGTGTCAGGGGTGTGATGTTCGGCACCCCGCACAAGTACAGCACCAGTGCCGAAGACAGGATGACTTCGCCCCGTTTTGCCGGGTTCGGGTGCAGTTGGGAAGCGGCGTACCCGGTCAGGAGGGCGTCCAGCAGCCGGGCGCTGCGGACGTCCAATACTTCGTGCCCGTCGTTGCTTAAAGAGATCTTCTCGGTGGGCCTGCAGGCTTTCCAGCTCCCCAATCCCTTGATCAGGAGGGGAAACGCAGGAATCAAGCCGAGCCGGTAGAGTCGGAAGACGTCTGGGTTGCGGGTTCCAGGCGTTTGCGCTTCAAGCTGGGCTGCGGTGGGTGTAGGGCAGCCAAAAAGTCCGTCTTCCACGGAAAAGTTTGGGGGAATAACAGGCACTTTCCAGGGTGGTTGCCAGCGGGATTTCCGTTGTTTGTCCATGTCCTTACTTTGCCTGCATATCCGGTTGGTTCTCAAGGGCAGGCCTCAGCCCATCAGCACCCGGATATCTTCTTCCGAGACCTGGACGGTGGGTGTGTAGCGGAACTTGTAGTCGTCTGCTGAGTCCCCGCCGTATGGCACCAGATACCGGCATTCAGCCACATACGCTCGCCTATTCTGCTGGTCGAGGTACAGCGTGTGCTTGAGGTCATCTTGCGGCCATTGCCTCAGCACTGTCCGGAAGGCGGGAATCCCTCTTTCCGTTTCTTCTGTTTGCCAGCCTGCTTCCCGGACGATCCGGTCTTTGATGGCGATGCTGGCCTGCATCAGTTGGATGAGTTTCTCGTCGCCGAGCGGCTGTGGGCTGGACTGTTGGGGGCTGCCCTGCATCAGCTGCAAAAGTTCTTTGTCGCTGGGGTTCTTGTCGCTGAGTTGTGTGTTGGTGGGTTGATTGGGGCTGGGTTGCTGGTTGTCGTGCATAAGGTGCCTTTCTGTTCAACCGTGCAGATCGAACCACATGGGCCAACTGCCGTCCGGCCAGGGACGCTGTGCGGCCGTGAAGCCAAACGCCTGATAGAACGCCACGCTCTCCCCAGTCGCTTCCAGCGAGACGGTGCGCAGGCCGATGTTGACTGAGGTGGCTTCAGCTTGTCTCAGAGCGTGGCGCAGTAAGGTCCGTCCATATCCCCGTCCTTGTGCCGATTTGCGTACGCTCAGCACTTCGATGTGCAGCGTGGAGACCCGCTCCCGCCCGCCCAGCTTGGCAATGACCTCTGTAGGAGCCTGCAGGACGCTGGCTTCCAGGCTGATGACCGCCTGGAGCTGGTCGCCTTCGTACAGACCGTGCAGACGGACCAGGTTCTTCTGCGCTTGCTCCACTTCCGCGAGCAGCTTGCGGTCTATGCGGGGGTCGCCACACTGAAAATCCCCCCAGGACTCGCTCTGGGGGGTGATGATTCGAATCTCGGTCATATCCGGAAGGACATCCCTGGCTTGAGGAGCACGGGTTCGCCCCTGGCTTCTCTGGCTTCCCTGTCGGCTCTGATTTCTTTCAGCGTCGCCAGTCTGCGGGCCTCGGTTTCCGGGTCACGCTTGCTGGGGTCCAGGATTTTCTCCATGTCCTCAGCCGTGATAAAGCCCTTGGGCAGCGGTTCAATGCTTGGTTTGGTCATCAGGACCTCCTTGAGACAGTGTAGCATCCCCATTCTGTTCATAACATGGTTTTTCCGGCTTTATCCCCGGAGATAGAGGTGCTCTCCCGGTAGGCGTTCTGCCTGAAGCAGAACGCGGGAGCCATAGCGCCACTCCCTGATTACTTCGCGTTGCCGTGGGGATCGAGGTACGGTTCCCAGTAGTGCTGTCCGTGGACGCCGTGACGTTCGAAGTCCTTCTCCTCGGTGGACCGGGTATCCGGGTGGCCGCGCCGGTGTGAGTTTCCGCCCCCAAGAAGGAAGGCGAAGGGGAGGCTGATGATGGTGAGGACCGTCATCCCGATGTTTCCAGCTCGCTCCCGCTTTTCTTCCGGTGTGAGTGGCTTTTTCGGCGGGTTCGGATTCTTCATCACCAGGGCGGAGAGCGGCCAGAAGTTGTTGTACAGAAAGCGTTTGATGGCCAGGGCTTCGGGAGTATCGGGGACAGGTGGAGGTGTGGGCATGGCAGGGGTTCCTTTGGGAGAGGTAAGCAGCCCCCACGCGGGCGGGCAGGCGGGCGTGGGGGCTGCTGGGGGGAAGGAGGGCTGGAGGCCTCAGCGGCCGAAGTTGACGGTCCAGTTGTTGTCATAAACCGTGGGCTTGGTGGGCGTGGCACTCTCGTACGGAGCATTGACGTAGCCGACTCCGACGGAAGCGATGTTGTTCTGTGCGAGGATCTGGCAGTGGGGGAGAGAGTTGACAAAGCCGGTAACGGTTTGAGCGGCGAAGAGATTGGAGTTGCCACTACCATAGGCCACCATTTCCCCTCCAGCATTGGGAAATGCTCCGTCAGCCAGTTCCTGATAGGCACGGGTGACGCGGTCAGCATAGCTGGCTCCATAGAAGTTCGGGTGGGCAGTGTTCAGCTCGTTATGCCCTTCAAACCCCCACGTTCCCAGATACGTGCTGTGCTTCCGGCTGGCATAGGCCATCACCCCGTTGTACGTCAGCGGTTTCAGGGTGCCCGGCTGCACTCCGGCCAGGCAAGTTCCGGCGCGCACGTCCACACCGTTCACGGTGCCCTTTGTGCGGACCTCGTTCAGCAGGGTCATGAACTCCACTTCCTGTGCGTTGGGCGAGACGTACACCGTGCCGAGCTTGGTGCCGTCTCCCGTGCCGACGGCGGCGCCAGCGGCAGGAATGAAGGGCGCAGTGGGCTGGGGTTGAGGCTGGGGACCAGGATCAGGGGTGGTCACTGGGGGCACCGGGGCAGGCAGGGGCGCAGGACTCGGATTCGGAGCGGGTGGACCTCCCAGGAAACCACAGGAGGCCAGCAGCAAGGCAGGCAGGGTCAGAAGGATTTTTCGCATAAGTCATTTACTCACTTTTCTTTGGAGACTGCAAGCCTCAGAAGGCTTCAGAATAGAGGTGGATGAAAGAGCTGATCGGAACGCAGGCAGAGGTGGTTGCCGCTGTGCATCAGGCACCACGGTTGCTGGAAGACGGCACCCGGAGTGCGTTCGTGCTGGCGGGCGAGTTCAGCCGGACGCTTGCGTCCGGTGAGGAAGTGCGCGAGGTTTTTTTTCAGCCTTGCATGGCCACTGGCCGTCTGGCGGCCCGGCTCGGCACCCTGCCCAAAGGTACTGGGCTGTGCGCTGCAGGTGAGCTGGTATACGATCACTCGGCTTACGGCGGTCAGTTTGCCCTGCATGTGCAGGACGCGGTAAGACTGCCTGATCACGTTCACCGCCTGGCGGCGGACCGCAGGGACGGAATGCGTCTTTTGGAGGGACAGCTGCGTACCCGCCTGCGGGGCGTGATCACCCACACACCTCAGCAGCGCCAGCTGCTGGAGGGACCAACTGTGACAAATACGCGTCTGGGGCTCACCATCAAACAAGCGGAGCCTGGACGGGAGCGCCCACCCAGTGACCGCTACGCGTTTCTAGAGCTGGCGGCTTACGGGGACCTGGGCGAGAACCTGTTGACCTGCCAGGAAGGGGAACTGGTGACCGTGTGGGGCTTGCTGCAGCACCGACGGACGGCAGATGGGGAAAGCTGGTTTCAGCGCGTAGAAATGACCGCCCTGGAGCGGCTGCATCCAGGGCGGGCGATGGTATAGAGAAAGTCGGGGTCAGTTACTTGTCAGATTGAGAATAAAGTTGGTGTCTGGCCAGAATGAATCACAGTTGCGGTTTTCATCGCCTTTTTTATCGCACCTATAGTAATCGGCCAGGTCGGTTGGCTGAGAAGAGATCAGGAAGGCCAGCGGGCGTCCCTTGTTGACGGCGTCCATAAGCGTGTCACTGCCAAGACGTATGGTTGTTGGTTTGAATGCGGGTAATGCTATGCCACCCACGATCTTCTCGCCTTCCATCAGGTTGTAAAACGGCCGAGTATTCGGGACGATGATCTGTTTGAGTTCCCCGCCTATCTGCAGGGCTGCTGCCGGTCCGTAGTAGGTCAGGCTGATGGACTGGGTTACGGTTTTATCGAAGCCGATGTAGCCGAGTGCACCTATGCTTTGGGACGATGCGTAAGAAGTGCATTGGCCTATGGTGCCCCCGATGACCGAGATCTCCTCACAGCCTGAGCCACCATCGTTGATCTGCTGCATCGTTCCTTTCAGCTGAACGGCACTTCCCGCGAAACTTCCTGCAGAGGTTGTTGTTTGAAAGCCTGGGAGGTTGGCAAGACTCACTGCCGGGTAATCCAGATCCCAGTTGGGGACGCTTACGTCATGTACTTCAGTGGTTCTGTTGTACTGAGAGGACTTCGTATGGAACTGGTTGATGCTGATGGTTCCCGTACCGCCCTTCGGATCTAGACAGCTCGCATCCACTCTGGGATCGCAGGGTACTGGCTGATATCCTCTATACTCCACCACCACCCCAGCCGTCTTGTTGCTGGTGATGGCCACGTTGGCCGGTGTCACGGTCGGTGTCTTCCCGTTCACTGGCTCGGCGCTGACCGTGTAGCTGCCAGGTTTCAGGTTGATGCTGAAGGTGCCTTCTCCTAGCGACTGCGAGACGTTTTGTGGCCCGGCCACGCTGACTTTGCCCTGCTCCCCGGCGCTCAGGCCCTTGACGGTCACCTGCATGGTGCCGTTGCTGGCGTACGACAGCATGGTGAGGCTCGTTTGCCTGGGGACGATGGTGAGGGTCGGTGCGCTGATGCTCAGGGTCCGTCCTGAGATCTCGCTCCCGCTGATCGTGTAGGTGCCCGGGTTAAGGGGAATGTTGGCGCTGTCGAATCCGGTGCCGTTGCCGGTGATGGTGTGCTGCCGGGTCCCGGCGCTGCTTGTGAGGCTCACGGTGGTTTTTTCTCCGCTGTACAGCCCCCTGACTTGCACGGTGGCACTGCCCTGTGCGGCGGCGTAAGCCACACTCACGGGACTGTTCTGCCCGGGCCGGACCGCAAGCGTCCCCGGTGTGACCACCGCGTCAAGGGTTCCGCTGCCAGCCGCCGTGACCGTGTACTCGCCGGGCAGCAGTTCGATAGGGTACTCTCCATTTTTCAGGTTGATCAGGAAGGCACCGCCAGGCTGGTCTATGACCGGGATGCCGGCAATGGACTTCGGCAGGGTCTTGTTTTCGCGGCCCTGGACCCGCACCTGTCCGGTCTGCCCCGCAGGCAGGCCGCTGACGGTAATGGTCATGATGCCGCGGCGCTCGACATAGTTCACGTTGACGGTGCCGGCGCGCCCTTTGCCGATGTTGGCCGGGCTGCCGGTAATCACTGGGTCGTACGGGTTGCCGCCGATGGTGATGGTGTTGGCCGAGACGTTGTACAGGCCGGGTTTCAGCTTCTCGAACACCTGGGTGCCGAAGCGGCTGAGGCTCTGGTCCTGTGGCCCGCTGGCGGCCACGCTGGGACTCACGCCGGGGTTGCTGGGATTGGGGTTGCCTTCCAGCGCCACGTTGATCTGCAGGTTGCCCAGGTTGTTCTCGGGGCGGCTGCTCATGCCCTCACCGCAGCTCCATTCCTTCCACGCGGCAGGATTGATGATGGCGGGTGCGAGGGTGTTGGCTTTGCGGTCCCCTTCATTGCCCAGACCGATGGAGAGCTGCTTGATTTCGCGCTCGACAGGCTGGAGGTCTGCCGTAAACGGCGCGCCTTCGCCAGGCTGGAAGGTCACGCGGCCGACCCCGGTACTGGCCAGCTCCCAGCCGCCGCCGCTGTCACGGTAGAGGCTGTTCGGCTGTCCACCGCCTCCGGTGGCCTGGGTAGAGGCAATGTTCAGGGGCGCGAACGTATGGGCCGTCAGGGTGCCGGGCAGCGTGAGTGGGCACTCGAAGGTGGTGGTGTATTTTCCGCTGGACGCTTCGGTTTTTTCCACTTTGGTGATCAGGTAGTCACCAGTGGTGTTGGTCAGCAGGACGTCCTTACCGGCGTAGGGACCAAAGACATCGGTGTCGAGTTGGATTTGCGTTTCCTTGCCGTTGCCCAGATGCCCAGGCAGCTGCGTGGGCTGGAGCGCGCTGAGTCTCAGGAAGTCGAGCCGCTGCGTGCTGGCCTGGCGCAGGATCACCTTGCCGCCCGCGATGTCGTCGACCAGTTGGTCGGTGGTGCGGGAAAGCTGGATGTTTTCGGCCGCCGTCAGGGTGTCGTCACGGCTCGCCTGCATGGCCGGGGTGACGATGGCTGCCACGCCTCCTACCAAGGCGGCGGTGGCCCCGAGGGCCAGCAGGACCTCAATCAGGGTGTAACCGTGCATGTGCTGTTTCATGCGTATTCCTCCTGCATCCATTGTGTGCGCCGGTCTGGTTGGTCAAAATACAATTTTGTGGTTTTGCTGCGTTCCGTAGCGGCTACTCCTGCAGCTCAGGCCCTGTTCCCACCATGCGGAACACGGGCTTTATGCTGAAAACGCTGACAGCGTAAGGGTGACGCAACATACGCGGGTCCTCAGTGAACTGCAAATTGGTCAGGTCAATGGTTTTCGCGGCCATACTGCCCACCAGCAACACGTCATCAAGGCGGGTGTCGGCCACCCGGATGGTTCCGCCGGCGGCGAGGTGGGCATTGACCGTCATGCGCGTCTCACCTTGATTGATGGGCCGGCTGCTGTCTCCGATGTAAATATTACCACCCGCCGTCAGGTAAAGGGCACTCAGTTTGTCCGTGGTTTGGCAGTTCGCAGGAATGATGTTGCCACCGGCGTCCTGCGTGGGGTAGGAGTCGCAGATCGGCTCGGCGGCGATCAGGCTGCTGCCGATGGTGATGTTGCCTGGTGTGTAGATCAGCGGATGGTTGATGTAAGCGCCAGCATTGGGGCGCAGCGCCTTGACGGTGAGATTGCGGTCCGAGAAAAGGATGTTGCCGAAGGTGGACAGAAACGCTTGATTGCCACTCGCCCCTCCTATTTCAGGTGGGGTGTAGTATCCGCCGTTTTCCGGGGGACGCGGGACTTTTAAGAGTTTGCTGCCGTACTGATTGTTCATAAAGGGATTATTGGCATATTGCTTTGTATTGTATACAAAATTGTAGTCTGCATATTGCGTCATTTGGTAGTTGGTCGTTCCATTCAGACTCTGTGTCAGGACATAGCAATCCACCGGATTGCACAGATACAGGTAGTCTTTTCCATTGGCGTGGTCAAGGAAAATGGTATCCACATCATCCGGGATTTTGGCACTGCTGCCGCGCCTGAGTGCCGCAGTTTCGATTTGGTTTCGCCGGTTGGCCGTCATGCTGATGGCAGGCTGAGCTGGTGAGTTGATGTTGAGCTGTGATACTCCCAGGCCGCCGCTGAATTTGGGGCAGTTGGCTGCCGCCTGGTCGCAGGGGTACAGCGGGTTGGGCGCAAAGCGGGTGACCGGAATGTTCTGAGTGCCGATTCTGACGCTGTCTGAAGCGGTGATCAGGCCATCAGCAAAATTGATCTGGCTGTTTGCCGGGATGACCGGAGTGTCCCGGACATAGACCTGACCGTCGAGCACGCGTGGGCTGTCAGGAATGGTCAGCGACTCGGCCATGATGGAGAAATCGGTGTTGCCCGTGCGTCCGAAGTTGATGGCAGTGGTCCGAACCATGCGCATGTCCATGCTGATGGTCTGTTTGCGTCCTTCACTGGTCTGGGCCGTGTACTGCAGGCGCACCGGAATCTCTTCGGTGTTTGCCTGGGTGTAGGCGACGGTGCTTCCGTCGATATTCAGCTGTGTGGCGACGGTTCCGGGTCTGGTGTTGTTGACCACCGTGCTCTGCGGCGCGGGGTTGGCCTCTGAGCAGCTGCCTTCCGTGGCGATGAAGATGCGCAGGCCACTGTCGCAGCGCAGAGCGGGAATCGTGATCAGGCGGGTGCTGTGCGAGTAGTCCGCCTGGGTTTGTAGGGTTCTGATGGCCTGCTTGAACTGTTCGGTGCCGATCAGCTGGGCGTCCAACATGACCTGGGCACGCGCGGTACGCTCATCGGCGTTCTGCACGTTCGAGCGTGTGGTGGCCAGGTAGACCGAGATGAGGGCAAGCATCCCCAGACCGATGATCAGGGTGAAGATCAGCGCATTGCCAGCGAGACGTGTGTTGTGCATGGTTTTACCTCGGGATGCGCATGGTGAATTCGACTTGCCGTGGGTCTTCAGGGTGGTCCTTGATCCAGACTTTGACGATCATGAAAGCGCCACCGGCATTTTTGACCGAGTAGCTCAGGTTGTTCAGCAGTTCCTGCTGCTCCGGGGGCAGTTCCGAGCGAATGCTGGCGAAGTCTGACCCTGCGTCGCCACTGGCTTCGAACCCCTGGGCGGCCAGCTGGGTGCTGTAGCGGAAACCGGCCGCTTCGGCCACGGCGGCCTGGGTGATCTGCAAGTTGGCGTTGGCATTGGCCGCGCTCATCTGAAGTTGAGAACGCAGTACGGTGAGCAGAATCATGGCGACCAGGAACGTGGCCACCAGCACTTCAATCAAGGTGAAGCCGCGCTGGTGCCGTTTCACTGAACCACCTGGATTTTTCCGTAGATGCCTTCGGAAGCCACGTGCAGGGTGTAATCCGCGTCTTTGACGTGTTTTATGCCAATATTCACGGCACTGGTGGGCTGTCCGGTGCGGCTGAAACAGACCTGGGACAGGTCCGTCTCGATCTCCTTTGGAATCTTGAGGGCTGCCTGCGTGGCTGGCGTCGTCACGGCGGTCTGGCCACTTTTTTGCACGCACACTTCGCTCTGGCGTCCGTCTGCGCCGGCGGCGGCCGCGTTCAGATAGGCGCTCAGGGCTTCAGCGAATTGTCCGGGCAGCCGCGACTGGGTGTCCGTTTTCGGCCATGCCAGGGAGAGGCCCAGGGCGATCAGGCCCAGCACCACCAGAATCTCGATCAGCGTGAAGCCCTGGGTGCGTCTCACGGGCTATCTCCGTTGATAAAGGTCTTGGTCCCGGAGGTGGTGCCGGTGGTGACCTGCACGCTGCGGCCGCTGCCGCCGATGCGGCAGGTCACGAACTCGGGCGGTGCTTTCCAGCCGATATCGCCGCTCTGGTAGGTGCGGTCGGGGGAGCTGGGCAGGGGAGTGGTGATACGTGCCGCTTTGGTGCAGTCCTCCCAGCCTCCACTGCTCAGGGCACTGACGTCCCGGACCGGGTTCTGGCTCAGGTACTGCTGCACGGCCAGCGCGACGGCGGCCCCATGCTGCTGCGCTGCGCTGTCCATGCCGCGCTGACGTGCCCCGCTGTAATTCGTCAGGCCGATACCGATCAGGATGCCGAGCAGGGCCATCACGATCAGGAGTTCAGTTAGGGTAAATCCGTCTCGGTTCATAGGGGTGCCTCTTTATTTGCTCAACTCACCGATCATGGCGCTCATCGGGGCCATAACGGCCATCATGATCACGCCCACAACCAGGGCCAGCCCGACAGTCAGGATAGGATTGATGCGCTGCGCGAGGTTGCGGGCTTCGCTCTCTACCTGACTTTCGTAGAAGTCGGCAATACGGTCGATCATCGGGGCCAGCTGTGCAGATTCTTCCCCGGTCTCGACCATGCCGGTGATGGTGGCTGGAAATTCGCTTGGGTACCGTTCCAGCACCTCAAATAGCTTCCCGCCGTGTTCAATGTGGCGTTTGCCTTCCAGCATGATGTCTGCCAGAACCGCGTTCCCGGCGGCGCGTGCGGAAAGTTCAATAGCCTGCGTGTTGGACATGCCGTTTTCCAGCATGGTGGCCAGGGTGCGGCTGATGCGTGACAGCGCAGAGAGCAGCATGATGTTGCCCACCACCGGAAGCCGCAGGATGAAATCGTCCAGCTTGGCCCGGTTTTCAGGTGCCTTTTGCCAGTGCGTCAGATACAGGGGCGCGGCTGCAATCAGGGCCAGCAAAACCAGTGCCCAGGGCGACATCAGCAGTTCGGTTGCCTTGATCAAAATGCGGGTATAGATAGGAAGCTCGATCTTCATGGAGCTGAAAATGTCCGTGAACTGGGGGATAACCATAATCATCAGCAAAATGACGATGGCAATGGCAATCACTACGGTGATTCCAGGCTGAACCAGTGCGCTTCTCACTTCCTGTTCAACGCGCAGATTGCGCTCGTACATGACACTGAGGCCCTTCATTGTCTTTTCAACCGTATTGGTGCGAATGGCCGTTTCCAGCTGTGCAATAAACGCTTCGCTGAAGATGTTCGGGTATTTGTGCATCGCTTTGGTGACTTCCGTACCCAGCTCAACTTCTTTGCGTAGGTTGTCTAATGCTTCTTTAAGCTGTGGATTGGACGTTGTTTTTTGAAGTTTCTCCAGCAGTTTTCTTTGCGAGATGCCCGCACCATCCATCAGTGCCCATTGGGTGCAGAGCATGGCCATATCCATCTTGTTCGGCCCTTTTTCCAGCAAGTTGATGTTTGTGTTCAGTGCGAGGCCTTGTTGAAGCTCAAGGACGCGGTATCCTCGGCCATTGAGTTCTTGCAGGGCTTCCTCGCGGCTTTTGCTCTGCAAATTGCCCTTAATCACGCTGTTGTCTTGACTGATCGCTTCGTAAGTGAATTGCATGGTCCTCCAGTCCAGAGCCCAGAGCATGTGCCCTGGGCTTCAGGAGATCAGTAGCTGTAGCTCAGTTGGTAGTTCTCGCCGGTCACCTGATTTTGCATGGTCCAGGTCAGGTTGATAGGCGCGTTGGTGGCGCGGGCCAGGGTAATGGTGCCCATCTCGCCCTGCCCGCTGGGAATCACGCCTGGGGCAAGGCTGCCGTTGCGGCGGTCCAGGCTGGCCCGCAGTCCGGTACCTTCTTGCTTGAGCGATAGCTTGACCGGGTTAAGCACATAGGTGTCCTGTGCCCGGTTGATGATCGAGTAAGCCAGCTTGACCTGTCCATTTTCCTCGCTGGCCAGGACGTACCCGTCCACTCCTGCAGGTAGGCCCTGAAAGTTGACCCGGCGCGGCGTGCGGCTGCTTTGGCGGACCTCAGTGATCAGAGGTGCTGTAACTGCTGGTTGAAGACTTACGGTGGAGGCAGGCGCTTTGGTGGGTTCTTGAGTGTTCACTCTGCTTGCAGTTGAGCCTGTGCGGTTGCGAATGCGTTCCAAAGCACTTTGACCTTCTGCGCTGTAAGGCAGTGAACCGAGTTGCGCCACCGTGCTTTGACGCGCTGGAACCGCGCTGGCCTGCGGTGCAGGACGGACGATGACTGGAACCGTTTGGGCTCCGGTCAAGGCAGCCTGGGGCTGGAGAACGGGTTCCAATGCCAGCTGGAGCGGCGCGGTTGATACCGGTGCTTGGGCCGGCGGTGTGTTCCGCCCAGTAGCCAGCTCGTTGGGTGTGGTGCTGGGCATCGTCAGACTGGTCTCCTTGAAGGCCAGTGGGCTGTTGGCCATCAGCATAATGGTCATGCCGTCGCTTTTAAGCAGGTACTGCGTATCGTTCATGCGTACCGCGCCATAGGGGAGCGGGTCGATGACGATGCTTTGCTGCGAAGCGTAAGGCTGGCCAGGCTGAGCAAAGGGCAGTGGGCGGTCTGAATACACCAGCACGTTGATGCCGTTCACATTCGGCACCATGTACTGGTTATGCGACAGCTGCACTGAACCATAGGGGAGGGGGTTGACTGAGACGCGCACTTCGGCGTGAGCAGCAGGGAGCAGGCCCAGGGCCAGGGTCAAGGGGAGGAGGCGGGTCATCACAGGCGTTCTCCTTTGGGCAGGGTATTGGATTTGGGAGCAGGGCTGGGGCTGGGAGCCACAGGGTCTTCAGGAAGGATTTCTACGCGTTGTACGCCGGTGGGGCTGACTGCTGGAGCGGCAGCAGGGCTAGACGCGGCCGCAGCGGGAAGTGGTGCAGCGGGAAGTGGCGCAGGGGGGCTGGGCGGCAGGTTGGGTTCTCCAGCCACCTTGACCGGCAGCGCCTGTGGAGCAGGCTCGGCCTGGACAGTTTGCCGTGCGGTGGTGACAGCAGCCTTCGCCTCTTCGGCTTCCAGTACGAACAGCAGCGCGTCGTCGTTCCGGTCGGTGCTTTGCTGGCCGAACAAGGGGCCAATGACCGGCAAGTCCCGCAGGCCGGGGATGCCAGAGCTGGAGTTGCTGACCGAACTGGTGACCACACCGCCCAGCACCACGGTTTCGCCGGGGCGAATTTGTACGGTGGTCTTCAGGGCTTGACGGGTCTGCTGGATCGAGTCCAGGACGCCGCGGACCGGCGGGTTGCCCAGCGTCGTGTCCAGTACCAGCACCACGGTGCCGTCAGGAGCGATGCGCGGACGCATGGTGATGTCCAGGCCGTAGGAATACGTCTGCGCCGGTGTTTGAACGGTATTGTCGCCGACAGTGCTGCTCTGGGGTCGGAAGACGAGCTCACCACCGTTTTGGAATTTGGTTTCCTGACCGCTCAGGGCCGTGAATTGCGAGTCGATCAGTGTGCGTCCATTGCCGTTACTTAGCGTGGCATTCAGTTTGGCCTCGATGCTGGCTGGGGTCAGGCTGGGTGTGTAGCCCAGGCTGAGGCTGCCATTTTGCTGTCCGAAGGTGACGCCTCCGAGCCCCAGTTTCCAGTCCAGTCCCAGCGCTTTGGCGTCGGACTGCTTGACTTGCAGCACCTTGAGGTTCACCCGGACCGCCTGGACCGGCACGTCGATGGTCTGGACGGCCGTGACCATCTCTTCCACCACGCCGCGGGGGCCCACGATCAGCAGGCTGTTGGTGCGGTCATCGGCCAGAATCGTCAGGTTGGGGATGCTGCTCGCCGGTACCGCGGCGGCACCTGCTGCAACCGGGGTCAGGTTGATCTGGGTTTGGGGTGCACTGGAAGTGGTCGAAACGGTTTGCAGCGCTGCATTCTGGGTTGAAGCGCTTTCCGGGCTGCTCTGGGCATTGCCGTTCGCCAGAGCCTGAAGTGGGATGCTCAGGTTCTTCAGGTCGCCGGCCAGGCTCGTGGCGTCCGAGTAGCCGAGTTTGATCGAGCGGCTGATGATGTCATCCCGGGTGTTCTTGCTGACCTCCTGAGCCCCCTGCAGCTGGCGGATGGTCTCGCTGACCGTCACCTGCTGCGTTTCGGTGGCGCGGACCATCACCATGTTGCGCCCTTCTACAGCCGAAATGCGGGCGGTGGGGTAGGCACGGCTCAGCGTGGTGGCCAGCTGCTCCGCCGAATAGGTGGTGGGGTAGTAGACCGTGACCAGCGCAGAGCTGCGGCTGCGGGCTTCTTCCAGGGCTTGCTGCACTTCCTTTTGGATGTCCTCGTTCGCCCGCACCACGATCAGGTTCTGCGTGGGCAGCGCGGTGAAATCCAGTCCAGGGAACAGGGCCTTGAGCAGCTCCGTTTCCGAGGTCACGTTGGGACTCTCGATGGTGACACGCTTGACGTTTGCCGTGCCGGCCTGGGCCGGTGCGCTGCCGGCACTGGCGCTGTCCAGACGGGTCAGCAGATCTTTGGCGTCTTGCACCTGTTTCGTGCTGCCTGAGACGATCAGTGTGCCAGGGGCGTAAGGAATCACTTTGGCGCTCAGCAGGTTCCCCAGGCGCGACAGTTGTTCGCTGGTGGCAGGTGAGGAGATGACTTCAGTGGTCTGTGCCGAGCCAGTCATGCCCTGTACGCGTGCGATGGCGTCAGGGGGACCCACGATCAGCAGCTTGTCCACCTGCGCGGCGGTGATGCCCGGCGCATAGAGGTTCAGAAGTGTCTCGATGGTTTTTCCGGCCGGCATCGGCCCCAGGCCTGTGCGCAGCTGGTAGTCCGGTACGTTCTGGGTCAGGACGTTCAGGCCGGTCGTCTTGCCGATTAGGGTCAGTGCTTCGCTGAGGCTGAGGCCCTGGAGCGGTACGGTCAGCGTCACCTCTTTACGCAGTTCTGGGGTGTCGGGCAAGTTGATGCTCGTGAACATGGCAGGGGCCAGGGTGGCCCCCTGCGGCAGACCGTACGCCTCGTCGGGGCGCAGGGGTGCGCTTGTCTGGACTGGCGTGAACTGGATTTGGGGCGTCTGGCTCTGGGCGGAAGCGGCGCTGCACAGCAGCAGGGTGGGCAAAAGCAGTTTCAATTTCATTGGCGTAGATTTCCTTTCCTGGCTTATGGTGACTGCTGATCTGGTTGGTTGACCAGTCTTTGCGGCAGGTGTGGGAACTGGCCTTCAGCTGCCAAGCTTCAGGGTGGTACTGTCTTGACCGACCGTGATTTTGACGGTCTGCTTGTCCTGTACGGTGACTGTGGCCTTCGTGCCGGGAATCGTCGCTCCTGACTCCACATAGACGGGGCCGTACCGACTTTCGAGCATCAGTGCCTTGCTGTCTTCGTCCTGGGCCTGAGCCGCCAGTGAGAGGCCGTGTTCGGCGACGAACGCCTCAGCTTGATTGGCCGGTGCTGGCGCTTTTTCAGGTCCAGCTGCGCTGCTTTCAGAAGCCACAGCTTGACCCGGCACAGCTTGACCTGGGACCTCTGGAGCCTCTGTCGGAAGCAGGACGGCGGTGATTGGAGGCTGGGTGCTCTGCGGGATGGGGGTCGCCTGCGGTGGGGTGGTCTGTTTCGGTGCCTTCTCCACTGTGCGGGAAGGGCTGGCTTCAACGCGGGGAGAGGGCAACACACTCACAGGCGCGCCTGGAAGTTCAGGAAATTCGCCAGAGTCAGGAAGAGAGGTCCAGGTGACGGCTGGCGGAGTGGGCAGAGCGTCTACGCTGCTCCGGTTGGCTGGCGTGCTGGACTGGGCCGCAGCGGGCCTGCTGCTGGAGGCCTCCGCCTGACTTACTTCTGGAACCCTGACAGCAGGCAGGCTGGAAAACACAGCGGGGTCCTCGCTGAACGTGGCTGAAGGCGCACTGGCATTGGGTGCAGCGCTTGAGGTCGGTACGCGAGGTGTACTTCCGGTGCCTGCACCAGGCGTCAGAGGAGAGGCTGCCGTGCTGGTCTCCGTCTCTTTTTCAGCCAAGAACGGATCGCGCACCCGCTTTGTGTTCGGGTTGGCGGCGATACCTGAACTGGTGGCCGTCTGCGAGGTGGTGGCTGCACTGGCGCTGGCCTGGAAGCTCGGCTGCGTTTGGGACGCGCTGGCAATTTCTGGAGCCGGTAGCACAGTCTCTGTTTCAGTGGTGTTGGTCGTCTGCACTGTGTTGGTTGTTTGAACTGCACTGGTCGTCTGAACTGTGCCTGCTTCTTCGGTGGCCGGTGCATTGAACATCAGATACCCGCCGGCCAATGCCGCTGCGCTGCCCATCAGCATGAAAGGCAAAGCCTTTTTCAGTGCCGGATTCATTTGCGTGGCCGTCGGACGCTGCGGAGCCTGCTCAAGGTGCTCTCCAGCTGGGTGGTCCGGGATGGGTGTGGCCGTAGACCCACTGTCTTCTATGGCTTCTTTGGGCGTCTCGGGTTGGCGCTTTTTTAGGTCTGGCAGCTTCAGTTTCATGGATTCGCCTCTTCGGTCGGGGATGTGGCCGCGCCGGACGCTGCTGACGTGTCAGGATCCGGGCTGGCTGGCGTGCTGGCGACCGGCAGGACCTCCGCGCGGGTATAGCCGGTGACGTTGATCTGGTGATTGGTTCCGGAGTTGGAATTGATATTGGTCACGTTCAACAGGCGTTTCTGGTCGTGCGCCCAATCAAGAAAGGTGTACAGGTCGGGGAAACTGCCGGTGGTGGTCAGGCCCAGCTGAACTTCATTGAACCCGGGGATGGGACTGGGTTGTGTGGTGCGCGTAATTTCAGAAATGGCGATGCGGTTCTGGTCGGCAGCTTGCTGTAGCGTCTGGATGAGAATGCCGATTTCCTCATGGGCAGGGAAGCTCTTCTCCAGTTCGCTGAGTGCCTGCTGCCGCTGGGACAGTTCAGTTTGCAGCTGGGGAATCTCAGCGAGTTTCGTTTCCGCGCTGTCGTGTTCCGTCCTGACGTTCTGCTGCTCGGCCTTCAGTGCTGGCTGCGCGTTCAGCGCGGGTCTGGTCAGGACAAGGTTGAGTGCAATGGCCAGAATCAGGCCAAGAATCAGGTAAAGAGGCTTCATGGTGTCTCCGTACTGGGGGGAGTGACTGGGGTGAAGGTGGGTGCCTCATTGCTGGGTGCGCTGCTGGGCGCAGCTGGAGGCGTACTGCTGGGCGCAGGTGCAGACGCAGTGCTGGGGGTATCGGGCGTGCTGCCGGGGGCCGCGGTGCTGGAGGGAGGGACAGTCTGTGTGACAGCGTTGGCGGTGGGTGCAGCAGTGGCGGCGCTTCCTGGCGGTGCGTCAATCAGTGCGGTGTCCAGGACCCAGCGGTCTTCTTCTTGCCGCAGCGATTTCATGTTCATCTGGTAACTCCGCTCCAGCGCTTCCAGCGCGCGCGTTGCGTCTTCTCGCTGTGCGGCGGCAGCGGTCAGCTGGAAGCTGGGCTGGGGCGGGGGCGGCGGTACTGCCACAGGCAGCCCGTTGGTGTCGGTCGTGCTGATGGGTGAGAGGCCGGCATCTGCATTCAGCGTCTGAAACAGCAGGGTATAGTTCCCGCCATTTTGGGGCAGCTTGGAGAGCAGTTTGTCGTAAGCACGGTTCCAGTCCACCCGGTTGTCGCGGATGGCCTGTGCGGCGATCTGGACCGAATTGATGCCGGTAATCTCGTTTTTCAGGCGCTCATGCTCCTGCAACTGGGGTTGCACCTGCATGAGGTACGTATTCATACGCTCCGTATCCTGCTGGATGGCGTTGTTCTGCAGCTCCACAGCAGCGTAAGGAAGCAGCCCCAGGCCCGCGCCTACGGCGACGGGAAGCCAGTCGGGGACCTTCGGTCCCCCGCGCTTGCGTTTGACTTTGTCCAGCGTGATGACGCTGGAGGCGCCTGCGAACGCAGCTGCAGCCAGCTGACTTTCGGTGACCATCTCACTGCTGATGCCGCTGTTTCCCAGTTCGGTGTGCAGCTGTAGGTGGAATTCAGTATCGCCCACCAAGAGGATGTGATAGTCGTCGTGTTCCTCGTTGGTCAGCACCGGCAACAGGTTGACAAGTTCGCTGAAACTTCTGCCAATGGTTTCGAGCTGACCTTCCGTACTGCCGATCACAGCGGTTTTCAGCAGCAGAAACGTCTTGTTGTAGCTGGCCACCAGAATGTTTTCACGGGGGCCGGCCTGGATCAGGAGGACGGGGCGGGCGGACGGGGCGGCGGTGCGGTATGCGGCCAGCAAACCGTGCTCAAAGCTGATGGGTGTACATTGGCGCCGGTTCAGGGTTGCGCTGAGCCGTTCCAGCTCTGCACCGTTCAGTGTCTGCGCCAGGATGCTGCTCTGGCCCTGATCATCTACGCCGCTGATGCCTGAAGCCCGCAGCGATGCGTCTGCTTGCTGCAAGATGCTGCTGGGATTGGTCTCAAGAACCCGCAACAGGGCGTCAGGGCCGAGTTGAGGGTCCTTGATGTCAGTGATGTTGCTGATCTGTTCGAGGTCAATGACTGCCACGTCACCTTTGGCTGGGCCGGTGACGTGAACGCCCTGAGCGTCGTAAAGGTTGGCCTCACCGTGACTGAGAACCAGGGCGTACTTGGGCTTGGGTGTGCGCTTCGTTTTAGCCATGTGTCTTCTCCACACGTGTATGGTGACTGCTGATCTGGTTGGTTCGGCCGAGTTGCGACAAAAAAAGAGGCGGTTTCCCGGCCTCTTTTACTTCATTAAGACTTAATGTTTTATCACTGTTTGGCAAACCGAAATGGACTCGCGGTGCCGGGGGTGCTCCGCAGAGCGGACTGCAGGCGGTCGAGGGCCATGGATTTGGCGCGTGCCGTTTCGTCGGTGATCAGGTTCTCGCGCACGCCGAGGGCCAGTTGCTGGTCCATCAGGATCTGCCCAGTCTCCCTGTTGCTGGTCATGAAATCGTAGTAGTTGTTTTCCGTGGCCGCAGGATTGCGGATATGCCCCCGGATGGTGTCCGTGACGGTCATGATTTCCAGAGCCACCTGACGGCCCTTGTCCTTGCGGGGCACCAGCTGCTGCGTGACCACACCGACCAGTGAGGCAGCCAGCTGCGTGCGAATCTGGTTGGCTTGGTCCGAGGGCATGGCGTCGATGATGCGGTTGATGGATTTGGGGGCGTTGTTGGTGTGGACTGTCGAGATGACCAGGTGCCCGGTCTCAGCGGCAGTCATGGCCGCTGCGATGGTTTCGGGGTCACGCATTTCGCCCACGAGAATGATGTCAGGGGCCTGGCGGAGCACACTTCTCAGCGCATTGGCAAAAGACTGGGTGTCGTTGCCGATTTCGCGCTGTTCGATGGTGCTTTTCTGGTCGGTATGCAGGAACTCCAGAGGGTCTTCGATGGTGATGATGTGTTTGCGGTACCTCTTGTTGATGTGATTGATCAGGGCGGCCAAGGTGGTGGATTTTCCGGAGCCAGTCGGGCCTGTGACCAACACTAAGCCGCGTGGCTGCTCGACCAGTGCCTTAAGAAAAGGAATGACGGTCAATGCGTCCAGCAAATTGAGGTCTTCAAGCTCGGGCGGCTGCGGAGCAATCGGACGGAAGGTCATGAACGGTCCACTCCGCTGAAAAGCGATGTTAACGCGGAAGCGGTGGTGGTCCGTGCTGAGCTGTAAGTCCGCTTCGCGGCGCTCCAGAAATTCTTCATAACGGTCGTTCAGCAAACTGGCCGCCAAGTCTTTGAGATCCTGGATGGTAGGTGCCGCTGCATCGTCGGCATTGTAGGGATGCCACTCACCGTTCAGCCGCATCAGTGGAAGCGACTGGTGTTTCAGAATGATGTCCGATGCGCCCTGTTCTACGCCTTCTTCTAGGATGGCTTCAAGCATGTCGAGAGTGATGTTGTTCATTCGGTGTCCTCTTGGAAGCTGATGGCTTTGGTGACTTCTTTCAGGGTCGTCAGACCCTGAGCGACTTTCAAAAAGGCGTCTTGCTGCAGTGAGATATGGCCCTGCTTGATGGCTTCGCGCAGCAGCTGATCGGTGGTTGCTCCCTGGCCGATCAGTTCACGAAGGGCCGGCGTGATCACCAACAATTCGTGAATCGGTACCATCCCCCGGTAGCCACGGTTGCAGTTGGGGCAGGGTTCGTCCGAGGCTTCCAGTATGGTCTCTGGCACCTCTTCTGTCAGCTTACTCACTATTTCTTTGAAATGGTCAGGGGCAGGTACGCTTTGGGCACATTTCTTGCAGACCCGCCGGACCAGGCGCTGGGCCAGGACTCCGCGAACAGAAGGTTCGATGTTGTAATCTTCAACCCCCAGGCTGCGCAGGCGCTGGATGGCGCTGGCCGCGTCGTTGGTGTGCAGGGTGGACAGCACCAGGTGGCCGGTGTTGGCGGCGGCGATGGCCGCTTTGGCTGTCTCGATATCCCGAATCTCGCCGAGCAGAATCACGTCCGGGTCCTGGCGCATGGTGCTCCGTAAGGCCGAGGCAAAGGTGAAGCCCTGAGCGGGATTGATTTGTGCCTGGTTGATTCCGGGCAAGCGGTACTCAATCGGATCTTCAATGGTCTGAATGTTCCGTTCTGGCGTGGCAATGCGCTTGATGGCCGAGTAGAGCGTGAAGCTCTTGCCGGAACCGGTTGGACCTGTGACCAGAATGATGCCCTCAGGTTGGGTGATCATCTTTTCGAATTTTTTAAGGTTGCGGGCCGAGAGGTTGAGATTCTCGATTTCCGGGATTTCGGCTGCTTCCTTGAGCAGTCGGATCACCACTTTCTCCATGCCGTCATGCTGGGGCAGTGTAGAGACGCGGAGGTTGATGGTCCTGTTGGCATCAAGTTTCAGATGAATGTTGTTGTCCTGTGGGATTCGGTTGTTGTTGGGGTCCATCCCGGACATGTTCTTGATCACGCGGATGATGTTGCCGGCCAGATTTGCAGCGATGGGCTCAGTGTCCAGAGTGGTCAGCTGCTTATCGATACGGTAGCGAATCAGCAGCCCCTGGGCGCTCTGCTCGAAGTGAATGTCCGAGGCCCGGTTGTTGACGCCGGTGATGATGGCCGTCTGGACATAACGGCTGACCGCATTGTCCGCGGTCGTGCTGAGGTCTGCGGCGATGGCCTGGGTGCGTCCCTCCAGCGTCTCGTGCATCTCGCGTGTGACGCTGGTGGTCGTGTAAGCCTCCGTGATCAGGCGCTTGAACGTCGTGGGATCGGTGACCCGCACCTCTACGTTCCTGAAGCTGGTGCGCTCGATGACCTTGTTGCGAATCAGGCTCTCACGTGCCGGAGTGTCGCTCAGGACCACGAAGGTTTCGCCTTCCTGGCTGTACGGGAAGGCATGTTCCGTGCGCACGGTGTGCTCGTCGAGCAGGTTCAGCACTTCGGCTTTGGGCGGATTCAACGTGACATCGACGAAAGTCAGGGTGTGGGCGAGTGCTCTGGCCCGGAACTGCTGTGATTCCGATATGGCGCCTTCCCGGTAGAGCTTGATATCGATGTTCGGATTGTTCAGTTCGTTCATGTCGAATTCAATACCCAACTCCATAAGTGCCTGACCTATGGTGATGATCTCTGGCTTCTTTCGCCGTGCGGTCAGGTTGGCTTTTTTCGGAGGCTCACTGGCCTGCGAGACGAACCGTGGTAGCGGCTGGTCCTGTTTGCCTGTCTCCTGCGAAGCCGTCGGAGTCGCCACCGTCGGTATCGACGGCTGAAGCTCAGGTTCAGGTTCGGGGATCGGTGCTGGCTGCACCTGTGGTTCCGGACTGCGGGTCACTTCAGTCACATGTGGCTTGGCAGGAACTGGTACAGCTGCTGGTGCCGTTACAGGTGCTGGTGCCGGTTCAGGTGCTGTCACAGGAGCCGGGGCAGTTGCTGCTTGTTCGGCTTGCTGTAGGACAGGCGCAGCAAAGACACGTTCTTCCGGTTCAGCTGCAGCTGCCTGTGCTTGCTCCTGTGCCTGTGCTTGCTCCTGTGCGAGAGCCAGTGCGGCGTAGTCCACCGGCAGCCCCATTTCCGCTTCAGCTTCTACTTCCGCTGGACTTGCCTTCACTTCCTGCACGGGTGCCGTGATGAAGGGGCTGTCCGCTTTGCGAGAAACCGCTTCTCTGGGCTCTGCCGTGTTCGGGACCACTGGTTCTGGTTCATCATCCAGCGTTTCTAACACTGGCGCCTTGATCCAGGCTGGTTCTTCCGTTTCAAATGTTCGTGACTTTGTGGTCAGGTCCTTTTCATAGATAAAGGCCTCGACATTCGGCTGAAAGGGATTGGGGCTCGCCAGAATCGTTTGACCGTCTTCGGTTCTGGCCTCGACAATCTTCAGATCCTTATCCACGAAACGGAGTACGTCATGAACCACAGGAATCCCGTAGTCCTTGAGGGCGCTTTCCATCTTCTCGTTAAGCCCCACATCGAAACCGCGCTCCAGAAGAACAAAGCTTTGCTCTTCTACGCTAAGTTTTTTTTCGTTGCCTTTCAATCGAACTCTTGGTTTATCCCAAAAGCCGGTCAGGTATTTCTTCAGGTGTTCTTCAAATGTCATTGTGCATGCCTCTTACCAACGTTTATGGTCTTTCATCGAGTAGCCGTCCATCCACAGGTGGAGCCAGTAAGCCAGAAGATAACCTCCAAGTACAGATGGAAATTGAGTGAGGGCATTTGGCGGGATTTCTATATTCCAATGAATTCCTGAATTTACCATTACCCAATACACTGCCGCACAGAGAATCAAGAGAATACTGCTGAAATATATTAGCAGTAGTGTTGGACCTCGCAGGAATGTATGGGTGATGCCACGGTGCTTTACAAAATAGCCCAGGGGATACCATAACCCACCCAGCAGGCCCCAGTTTTTCTCAGCGTTGGTGCGGACCTTTCCGGAGAGGTCAAGGTCAGGTGTAATCAGGAATGTTCCCAGTGCACCGCCTACCATGAAGCTGGTCATGTCTGCGCCTGCAGCGGTACCAAGCAGGTATGCGCCGGCAAGTGCACCCAGATTGGCGGCGGTATGTACTGGTCCGTTTGGCATCAGGGAATCACAGCCTCAAAGATTTTGTTCTGTGTGCCTTCCTGGTATGGCCAGCTGAGGGTGATCGGTCCCTGGCCCTGACGGGTGGTGATCACGCCGTAGCCGGTTTGACTGGCTTCGATCTGGTGCATGGGCACCGGGCCTGCTTCCAGGCGTATCTGTTTGCCGGCTGCGCTGGCCATCAGCGCAAGTTCATTGATCTTGACGGTCTGGTCTCCTGCCCTGATCTGAAACAGCAGGCTGGTATTTTCAGGCGGTCCCACCCGCTGAACTGTGAACGTGGCGTCCTGAGGATCGGCTGGTTGTGTGGCGTCCTGAGCCGCAGGCTGCGTCTGCGCTGGTGCTGCGGTACCGGCCAGGGCCGGCGTAGGGAGCACTGGTGCAGGTTGCACAGTGACGTTCAGGATGCGCCCAGCCTGGTTGCGGTTCAGCGTGACACGCCAGGTGTAGACCTGCCCGCTTTCAGTTTTGACCATCATCGGTGTTTCGCCGTAGTTGCTTAGACCGGCAATAATCACGTGGCTGCCGTCTACCTGGCTTTCGATGATGCCGGCGCGGGTGGTGGTCACAGTTGTCACCGGTTCCGGAAAGTTCAGGACGCCCAGCGCACCGCTGCCCATTTCAAGCAACTGGTAGCTGGCCTGATCGCTGCGGACAGTGGTGTTCAAGTCCGCCTGTGCGAATGCGGGACTGACAGTGAATAGGCTTAGGGTGAGCAGGATTTTTTTCATAGCACCTCCGCTTCCTATACTGAGTGCGAATCTGGTTGGTTCGGGAGGAATACCGGCAGCATTCCAATGCATGAGCACACCAGATTTCCCCTGACCAGCTCGCGGCGCAGCGTGTCCTCAATGATGTCTCTGGGCAGCTTCTGGTAGAGCTGCAGTGCGGGGATGGTCCTGTGACGGCGGATGCCGAGCAAGATGGCCTGCTCGGTTATGCGGTCCGTGCGGTGGCTGCGGCTGTGGAGGCTCAGGATCTGACAGTGTGAGTCCCGGTCACTGCCGCGCTGGATCAACCCCAGCTCGGCCAATTTGAGCACCTCATTCTCGGCCTCAGCGAAGCTCCAGCCGAGATGGCGTGCGATCTGAGTGACGTTCATGGGCTTCTCGAAAAGCAGTTCAAAAATAATCAGGCTGTGAATGCTGGACATGCTGCTCCAGACCACCTTCCAGGTGAGGGAAGATGTTCTTCAGGAGCAGTTCCTGGAACAGGGCGTTGGCGGCGTAAGGGGACAGGGCATGAACCTCGCGGTACAGCGGGAGAAATTTTTTATGGGGCAAGTAGGCGTCGATTTCGAAGTTGTCGAACAGGTATCTTCCGCGCTGGATGGAGAATGTACCGAGGCCGCGTGTCAGGAGGAGCAGGCCCACGGTGATGGCAGCGGCGGCCAATTCACTTGCTTCCGCTTCTTCCACGCCGTAGCTGGCTATGATTTCTTCCTGTAGACCTCTGGTGGCGATTTGCGCTTGTGCGTCGTTCATGGGGCTGCCTTTCTCAGGGTTTCAGTGAATGTTTCCCCGGAGCTGTCGGTCAGGGTGATGGTGTAGGTGCCGCCGCTTTCGGTAATGGTGTTGACGGTCAGTGGGCTGGCGCTGGTGCCCACCAGATCGGTGCAGCTTGCAGGCAGGGTGAGTTCACCGCTGTGAAAGTTGCGTTTCTGCTCGGCGGCGTTCAGGCAGGTGGCCAGGTAGTCGCGGGTGGCGTTTTTCTCCCCACTGCGCCGCGCTCCCGACAGGTTTGGAATAAGAACGGCCGCCAGCAGGCCGATAAGGCCGATGACAATCAGCAACTCAGTCAGGGTGAAGGCTTGGATTCGTGTTCGCATGGCGCTCCTTACGGTAGATGTGGTACTGCGAGATGAACGGGGTGAAGATGATGCGGTCAGGTGCAATCAGGATAGGAACTTCCAGCGTGAACCGTGGTCTGACCAACACCAGATGTCCCCACCACTGTGTTTTGTACCGTGGCGCGTAGCGAATGATCAGATCTATTCGGTCGGTCAGCCGGTACTTGCCACTGCTCTCGCGTTCCTTGAGCCATTTTCCGGGAGATTGTGGTCCGGTCTTCCAGATGTCCTGTTGCCGGCTATACCAGTAGCCTCCCAGCGCCAGGGGCCACAGCAAGGCCCCTAGGGTGAGGCTGATGACGGCCTTGGCTCCATGCACAGACTGACGGCTGAAATGCAGTTGTGTCAGACCGATGACGGTGATCGACAGGCCGATTAAGAAGTAGACGGTAAACCAGAACATAGAAGCCTCCCCTTCTCAGAGATTGGTTCCCCTTATGGTGCCTGCAAATCCGGTTGGTTCAGTCACACTGAGGGCATGGACTTCTCCTTTACAGGCCTGGGGGGTACCGATGAGGTCGGGGCCAGTTCCTACCTTTATCACTTCACGGAAGGCCGGCTTCTGATTGACGCTGGGCTACGCCCAGGCATGATTGGAGACGCGGCGCTGCCCCAGCTGGATGTTCTGAATGATGCGCCGCCGGGCGCGGTCATCCTGACCCATGCCCATCTGGATCATGTCTCGGCCCTGCCGGTCGTGCTGCGCCGGTACCCTAAGCTCCATATCTACTGCACCCCTGCCACGGCCCACCTTGCAGCCTTGACGCTTGCAGACAGTCTCAGGATCATGGAGGCACAGGGGCAGATGCTGTACTCCCCGGAAGACATGAAGCGCACCTTTGAAGCGTTCCGACCTGTCGAGTATTTCCAGCGCATTGCTGATCACGGGTTTGCCTTTACGCTCTACCCCAGTGGGCATCTGCTGGGTGCCGCCAGCGTCCTGATCGAGTCCAGCGCGGGGACCGTGTTTCACACCGGCGATGTCAGCAACGTGTCGACGCCGGTGGTGGACGCCGCCTGGATGCCCCCCAGAAAGACCCACGCTGTAGACGCGGTGGTCAGCGAGGCCACGTACGGCGATACCCTGCTTCCGGCCCGGAAAATACAGGTTCAGGCGTTCATGCATGGTGTCGCACAGGTGGTTGAAGGTGGCGGCCGGGTGCTGATTCCGTCGTTTGCCCTGGGCCGGGCGCAGGAGATTGTGCAGCTGCTTCATGGGGGCATGGTGAGTGGCATCATCCCTGAGGTACCACTTTATCTCGATGGCATGGTCCGCACCGTCACGGAAGCCTACCAGGACATGCTTCCGTTGCTGCCCCAAGCCCTGCGGAACCGGGTGAAGACGTCGCAGCAGCCTGCATTTTTCACGGGGACAGTGGAGGCGGTTCAATCGGCCAAGGACCGTGAACGGATTCAGCGCAGTGATAAGCCGGCGGTGGTGATTGCTTCCAGCGGAATGCTGCACGCAGGAGCCAGCCCTAGCTACGCCCGTGCGTGGTTGCCCGACTCCGGCAACGCCTTGTTTGTGGTGGGCTATCAGGACGGGGAGTCCCCTGGACGCCGGCTGCTGGAGCTGCAGCAGGGCGGAGAAGTCCTTCTTCCGGACCAGAACGGGTTCTCAGCTGTCTCAGCGTACGCCCGCATCGAGCGGTTCTACCTTTCGGCTCATTCTGATCAGGGCGGTCTGCTGAGTATGATTGCTCGGTATGACCCAAAAAAGGTGCTGCTCACCCACGGTGAAGCGGCTCCGAGACGTGCCCTGGCCGGCTTCCTGAAAACCCGTGATGTGGCCTTGCCCGCGGCGGGGGAGATGGTGTCCTTGCGGGCGCAGCCCAAGCGGAAGGTGGAGTTCATTCCACCTGCGACCCCTCAGCAACCGAGAAAGCAGCGGCACCGCAGGGTCAAGGTGGACATGAATTATGATGCCGATCACCACGTCCTGGTGGTGCAGCTGCCTGACAATATTCCTGGGAACCTTTTCGGAGATGGTGAGTACACCCTGGAAGTGCTGCGTGGCAAGCTCACCAAAGTCCAGTTGACGCAGCGGATGACCGAATGAACGCCCGCCCCTGAGTGTCAAAGCGTGCGGCGTCAGCCCGCTGGACAGGGACCCCATTTCCAGTGTGGAAGGCTTCGTCCTTGTACGGGTCGTAGTACAAGCGTTCAGGGCAATGTTGTTCGTCCTGGCTTGCACTCAGCTGGCCGGTCAGCCACGCATGAACAACTTTATGCCGAGTTCGGCGGACCCGGTCGCGGCCTGCAGGCTGGACGGTCATGGTGACATTCGTGAGGGTGATCTCATCAGTATGTCCGACCACTTTGCCACCTTGACGTAGACTCCAGCAGCGGCGGGTGAGGTTGCGGTACACGGTTACGGGTTGGTCAGGATTGATCATGCTCGGCCATACCCCGCCAGGGGAGGGAGGCATGAGCGTGCGTCCGATACGCACGCTGAATCATTCAAGAATGCCCTTCGGGGCGCAATAGCAGGCTGCAGTTCGCGCAATTCGGTTGCTTTCGGTTGCTAGACGTGTGCGAGCCAAAAGTATTAAAACGTGAATGCTATTCAAATAGAGTTGGACTTACATCTTTCTTAATAGATGGCAGGGCTTTAATTTCCTTAAACTCTAATTTTCTAGCCTGGAGTTCTAAAAGAGCTGGTTTGGTGATATCTGGGGCTGCAAGGATACCTCTTACTTCACTTCCCGCTGGCAAAGCCAACTGGATGGATCGGACGTACCTTGCAAGCTGAGACACGGCACTCTGGGTTGCCCGCGCCCGTTTTAATTCTACAACGACGTATCGACCAGTAGAATCACGTGCATATAAGTCAATACCTCCAGAACTAACCATCAACTCCCGTTCAAGAACAATAAGACCAGGCTCAATAATTTCTGGATGATGTGCTAGTACTTCCTGCATCTCAGACTCACTTCCTTGAAGGATGAATCCACCTTCCTCGGCAAGAATGAATGCTTGGGCGATGACAGTCTCTAAAAATGTGATTCGAACCAGTTCTTCGGGTCGATGCCGTAACGCTGTGAGGACGCATTCTCCATTCTCTACACGGGCATAGATCTCATTAGTTTTAGGCTGCCAATTCATGGGTTTGACCCCCTTACTCTTATGAATCTGAATGCTACCGTCTGGCTTAATGATCGTAAGGTAACTGCCTTGATCAGCAGTGCTTGCTGCGCGACCGTGATACTGAACCTCGCTTAGACCAATGATTTGAGTCAATATATTTTGCTGGTGGACATGTTCGTTGATGAACTGAGCCAGTTCTTCAGGGGTATGTTCGGTGGATTGGGTACGTAACATTCTGAGTAGATTCCTTATCGAGCACAGGTCAGTCCCGGCAGTCTGCCAGGACGGGGTCATCCGGACTGACGCCGTTCGCTACGGCCATCGCCCGGTAAGAGTTATGGAGTTCAAGGCCGCCATCATGGACGTGACCAATCTGCCCCTGGATGTATTTGAGTCTGACAGACAGATTATGGTCTGCGCCGCGCAGCAGGAAGCCCGCGCAGATTCTGGGGTTCTCCGCACCGGCGCTGTGACAAGCAAAAGTGTGCTGCGCCATGTCGTACGCAGTGCCAGCAGAATGGCGAAAGGCCTGGGCAGGAAAGACTCCTACGGCGTCCACCCGCCAGGGGCAATCAGGGCAAGGGCTGGTCATGTGGCAGGGGCCGCTGCCCTGGCCTGTGATGGTGACGACCTGGTGGCCAGGGCCTGCAGGGCGAATACGGGTAACTTTGGGCATGCCTTTCTATTTGCCGTCAGGCGAGGGACCGTCCTGCTGCCCGTAAGGCGGTGTATTTCGGGAGGCATACCCTCTCTTCCCTAACACACATTAGGGAATACTCTCATCCATATCGTCCAAGCCAGCCCAGCCGGCGTCCCCAAAAGGCTCCGATTGTTCCAAGGGTTGCATTTGCTCCAGTCCCTGCCCTGGTTCTTCCACCTCTGTGCGCCGGCGCGTGACCCAGGCCTCCTCCTCAGGGTCCCAGGTGTACTGCTGATGCCCCCCGCGCCAGCAGAGGTAATGCGGCGTGACCTTCAGGTCACTGAGGTCCACGGGAGGTCGCGTCCATCCCGGCATCAGATGGTCAACCGTGCAGACGACATCCCACTCGCTCAGGAGCGATGACCACTCCCTCAGAGGCCAGACCTCACGTACATGGACAATGCGCACATGCGGGCCAAGAATGTGCTGCAGGCTTAACTGGCCCCCGCACAGACCCGTATACTCCTTGGTCTCGATGACCTCCCGCACCGGCTCCAGCAAGAAAGGTTCGGGTGCGGCGCCCACGGCCTCCCACAAGACATCCACCAGATCATTCAGCTCGGCCCACCTCCACTCCGTAGGCTGACCCGCTGAGGCCGGCAGCGTCCCGCCGATAAACTGACCTTCACAGGTCAGGTAGATCACGGACTTTTCGCCCTCAGGGTCCTGGGCGACATGCAGACGCAACAGCTCACGCGGAATGTAAGCGGCAAGCTGACGGACCAGCGGAAGACGCAGCACCTGTTCAGGCGTTACGGGCGCGTGCAGTTTGTGCGGCACCCGCAACAGTTCTCTCAGTACTTTGCGCTGGTCACGGTCGGGAATGACATGTGTGGCTCGTTCGTAACTCATGCCCTCAGTGTGCGTGCGAATCTGGTTGGTTCAGCCCTCTTCCTCCTCACTCGCCTGCAAATGCCGCCGCATCCTCCCGCTCAGTTTCCCCAGCTGCGGGCTGAGCTGACCCAGCAGCCCCGCCAGCCCCTCAACGTCCGAAGGCAGCGCCAGCACAGTGAAACTCTCCGCCTCCGGAATCAAAAAGCGTGCCGGAACCGTTTGCCAAGCATCACCCGGGTGCCCACGCCACTGGCCCTGCACACCCGCCGAATCCTGCACCAACTGGAACTCACCCCCAGAAACAGCCTCCCGCGTCAGCACCGGGACCTCGCCCGCCGCCGCTTTCAGCCTGGCCCCGACCTGATGGGCCATTACCAGCCGTTCGTCCAGCATCCGGACCGGCTGCCCGCCCAGGGCACCCAGCACCGCACTCTTCAGGTCTTCGATGACCGAAGCAGCCTCTTCGTATAGAGATGGATTGTTCATAGGTTCTCCTCAGTGATGATCAAGTGGTATTTGGGGGTACCTGTACCCCTCGGCAGCGTTTCGAGGCCCCTTCTCGTCCATTCTGTGGGCAAGAGGATTTCAGGCTGTGTGGGACGCATGTTTTCGGGTGACGATTTCCGCAAGCAGCTGCTCGGCCCACCGCGTGAGCTGGGAAACCAGCTGGGGCGTGCCCAGCAGACCGGCAAGTCGCCCCGCGAGCTGCTTGGCATCAGAAGCCATGCCAGCCGACACGTCACGCCCAGTCTCCTCTTTCAAGACCACTGCTCCGTGGTGTATTGAAACCGTGGTCAGGACCAGGGCACGCAGCAAGGTCAGCAGGTCTTCCAGCATGAAGTGGTTGGCGCGACTGGGAAGTGTACAGGCACGTCCGAGAAGGTCCATCAGCCGCAGCACCCTGCCCTGCTCATCCTCTGCTTTGGTGCCGTGCACCTGGTCATAGATGCCCAGCGCGAGAAACATCAGGGTGGCGTCCTCAGGAGTGAATTCCTGCCGCAGGGGTTCCATACCTCTTAGCGTGCCTGCGAATCTGGTTGGTTCAGTCCCCAATCTCGCGCAGGTACGCCTGCTGATAGGCGATGGTCTCTTTCAGCCCCGGTGCGTCCGGGCTTTCGCGGCGCTCTACCGCTTCCCGCAGCCTTGCGCGGTGCCGTTCGAGCAACGCCCGTTCTTCCGCACCATCAGGCTCGTACCCCTCCAGGTCCGCAAGCATTTCCTGCAGTGTCGTCTGCTGGACCTGTTCAGCACTGGCCAGCGTGGACGTGCCGTCCAGGCGCAGGGCGTGCGGTTGCCAGCGGCTGCGCCACAGTCTGTTCAGGACGTCCCGTTCCCAGGCCGTGATAGACCCCTTCAGGTCACTGTAGCGGGAAAAATCGTAAGGCACGCCGTCCGCCAGGGCGCGGAACACAGGCGTGTGGCGGCGGTAACTGCGAATCTGCAGGTACAGTAGCGCGCCCAGCGGGAGCAGCAGCAGCAGGGTCAGGGTGCGCTCCGGAGCATCTTTGGTCACCATCCCATACCGGAAACAGACCAGCAGCATCAGCGCTGCAAGGCCCGCACCCAGCAGGTAGGGCCAGCGGTGATGCAGGTACATCCGGCCCGGCGACCAGTGCTGAAGCGTCAGGGCGTCCATGTACCGGGCGAACTCGGTGTCCAGCAGCACGCTCTGCTCCCACCCGGCCTGCAGGCCTGAAGCGGTAGCACTGATGACCGGGAAGTGACGCGGTGCGAACTCCGCAAGCGGCAGCTCCAAGTCCCATTCCTGTGGCCTGATGGGCATCACTTTGCCGTGTTCCTCGTTCCAGCCGAAGACGTAGCCACCGCGCAGGATGCCGGCTGAGAAGTGGCCGCTGCTTTCCCCCCGTGCGGGAACCCGGTAGAAGACCAGCCGGTCGCCACGCCGGAAGCCACGCTGCAGGGCAGGAAGCTCCGGCAAGAGGGCGTCAGGGGCCGGTGTGAATTCGCTCTCAAGGATCTCAGGCCAGGCGGCCTGCAGCTCCGGGTACAGGTCTGGCGGAAGTTCTGTCAGGTCGTACATGGCTGCACCTGCTTTCCGCTGCGCTCGGCCCACAGCAGCGCGGGCAGTGCACAGGCGGCGAGCACCACACCGGGAAAGCCGCCAGTCGCGGCAACGACCACGCAGACCAGGACGCTGTAGCCCATGGACAGGCGGCGGAGCTTGCGGGCGGCAGCGGCGTCCTTCACTGCAGGCAAGCAGAAGCGCCGCAGCAGGATGCCGCTCAGCGCGACCCACAGCAAGAAGGCGTGAGGTGGGACCAGAGGCGTCAGTGTTGCCGCGGTCAAGGTGGCGAGCGTGAGGAGCGGGCCCAGGGTGAGGATCTGGAAGCCGCGCCGGGGATTGGAGGGAGAAGTCATACCGCTTGCCTCACGCCCGCGTGAGGGTTATGCGCCCGCTTTGCGGGTGCGGGAACGTGCCGCCGGCTTGCTCTTGGCACCCCCCGGCTTGCTCTTGGCACCCCGGCTCTTGCCCAGCAGCTGGCCTTTTTCGTAACTGGCCTGCATTTTGGCCTGGGTTTCACGGGCCAGCGCGCCGAAGTCCACCAGTCCAGCGGCGAGGGTTTCTTCTGTGACCTTGACCTGTCCACCCTGGCGGGAGACGGCCAGGTCTTTGTTCTGCTCTTCGAACCAGGCTTCAAATTCAGGAGTCACTTCAAAGAGCATTTCTTTGGTGTCCTTCTGATAAGTGCCGGTCTTCCCACGGCGGGTGTACTGCTTGGGCATGGTGAAACGTTCACTGGGCAGGTTGATGGCCTTGATTTGCCCCGTCCGTACCGCTTCACGGAAACGCTTGATAAAGGTATCGCTGCGCTGTGGGTTCACGAGGGACTGCACTTGTTCACTGAGGCGTTTGTACATTGACTTAGAGTAAGGCTGTCTAACGCCTAGTTCAAGGTGGTGTATTCTTTTTCCATGCTGAGAGCGGTAATGCACCATCAAAGTCGCGTGTTGTCTTATGATGTGCTGCAGCTCAAAGCCAAAGGGCATTCTGCCGCGAGGATTCGGAGCGAGCAATGGTTTTGCCCGCACTGTAAGGGTCCCGTAGACCCGAAGTTGGGACTGGTGCGGGCGTGGCATTTTGCTCATGCGAAAGGACAGAGCTCAGAACTTGCACCTGCATAGGTAGCCAAAAGGCGCTCCCAGAGCTGAAAATCTGGAAGTGTGAATCAACCGGTTTCAGGGGAGCGCACCCGTATTTTCGCACAGCAGGTTCTGGGGATTCCAGAGACGCTGTACCAGCAGCGAAGCTTGCAAGCTTCGCTGCACCTCTTCCACAGTCCAGGTCAGAAGACCAAGTTCAGCGAGGCTGAGGGAGTCAGCCCCAGTGCACTCAGCCGTTTCTTCAACATCTACGACTGGGATTCAGACCGCTGCTGGGAAGAGATGCAGGACACCCAATGGCGCATGTTGCTGGACGCAGCTCGCCACAAACGCAAACCTCGATTGCGGCTCAGTGTGGACCTGACCACGGTGGAAAAGGTGGGCACCCAGCTGCCCTACGTCAGTGTTTATAACGGCAGGCACGGCATTCACCTGGTGGTCCTGTTTGCCGAGTACGGGGAACTGAAGTTCCCCATCTCCTACCGGGTCTACCAGGGCAAGCACACCAGCACCCCAGTCACGCTGGCCCTTGATCTGTTGGAAGAGGTACCAGACTTTGTGAGGAAGCGCTTTCAGGTCTGTGTACTGGCGGACAGCGGCTTTGAGGCCGCTGTCTTTCTGGAAGGTGTGCAGCGCCTCGGTTTCGAGTTCGTGGTGGGTGTGCGGAGCAACCGACGCACGGATCATCCTGGGCGGGTGACAGTGGCGGATTGTCCGCACGGAGGGTATGTCAACCTTGCCAATTGGCCTCTGGAAACGCTGTCCCTGGGGAGGATGGACCGGGGGGACCGCGAAGAATTCGCGGTGTCATCCGAGCTGTTAGAGGGGAATGACATCCTGGCCGAAGGAAAACGGCGCTGGGCGCTGGAATCCTTTTTTAAGGAGGGAAAGCATCAGTTTGGGTTGGCGCAGTTCGCGCTGCGAACTGCCAGAGGTCTGGACCGCTGGATTCTGATGGTCTTCCTGGCCTTCACCCTGACGACGCTGCACCACTCAGAGGACCTGACCTTGAAGGAAGCTGCACGCTTGGCTCTCTACGCCTTGTTCCCCGAAGTCAGGCTCAACCACCTGCTGGGCCAGCTTCGAAAAGAGCAAGAATTCCTGCGCCAGCACGGCTATTCGCTTAGCTATGCAAGGTGCAAGTTATGAGACTGGCCAAAGATATGCCCTGAGGAGTTTTCAGACATACTTTAACCCCATCACTGAGCTATACCTGTAAATCTGTTCAGGCATAAAGCGAATTAACGCCTGCCTCATGGGATAGGGGTAGTGGCTGCATCAACGTGACAAGTTGTAACGATGCAAAGCCAGAGTCAGGCTGGCTTCGAGCATTTCATCCGTCTTTGAGAAAGACAACGACTTACGAACGAGCCGACCCAACCGCTGTCTCAGCGTGCAGTTAAATCGTTCGACGTGATTCGTTTCTCCCTTCCGGGTCAGCCGCTTTACTCCCAAGAGTGGCTCATCATAGGCTCGCCACAGATCGGTGCAAAACGTCCCTTTCAGCCGCTGCTCAAGGGACAACGGTAAGCGCTCCCAGAGCTTGAACGCTGTTTGCTCACTCCTGTCACCCAGGACCCAGGCCAGCACCCTGCGGGTGCTGCGCTCCAGAGCAATCCAGAGCCACCTTGCCTGTTTTTTCTTGGCAACGAAGGTCCACATTTCATCCAACTCAACGATGACTTCTTCTGGAGGCGTGAGGCAGACCGGTACGGTCTGCCTCACTTCACAGGCCCCTTTTTTATCCACCGAATCACGGTGTTGCGGTGTACCCCAAATACGCGCTGCACGCCTCTGAGACTCATCCGTTCGTGGACGGCATCGAGAATCTGTTGTCGGGTCGCTTCACTGTGGGCTACAGGGCGAGCTTCCGGGTGGAAGCGACGACCACATTCCTTACACAAGTAGGTCTGGGTGCCATTTTTGGCCTTCCCATTTTTGACAGTACGTTCACTTTGACAGGCTGGACACTCCGGCATCCTGTTAGTAAATCACGTCTTTACAGCCACTACCGGGATAGGCAATGGCCGCAGTTACGCTCAGGACACAGGAGGCACCATATGACCATGGGAGACCAGATCAAGGCAGATATGCCCATCCTCTGCGCCGACGGCAACGAACACGGTAAAGTTGACCACCTCGACGGCGAGTACATCAAGATTACCAAGGACGCTCATGGACAGCATCACTGGCTCCCCCTGAGCACAGTTGACCATGTTGACCAGCATGTCCACCTGAAATTGAAGCATGAAGAAGTGAAGCAGCAGATGCTCAGTGAAGACCCGCATCCTGAACACCGCAAGTAAAATAATTGCCAGAAACGAAGAAGGCATCCAGAACGGGTGCCTTTTTTGCTGCTATGGTCAGACTGATGCTGAAGTCCGTGTTGCTGTTCCTGCTGGCTGGTCTCGCAGAAATCGGCGGCGGTTATCTGGTGTGGTTGTGGCTACGCGAGGGAAAAAGCATCTGGCTGGGCGTGCTGGGTGCACTGATTCTGGTGCTGTACGGCATTTTGCTGACCTTGCAGCCGCAGATTCTGGATTTCGGTCGGGTGTACGCAGCGTATGGCGGTGTTTTCATTGTGCTGTCGCTACTCTGGGGCTGGCTGGTGGACGGCAGAACGCCGGATACTCCCAGTCTGGTCGGAGCTTTTCTTGCCCTGCTGGGCGCGGCTGTGATTGCCTACTGGCCCAGAACTGTCTGATTTACTTGCCGCTCAGGGTAATCAACGTGTCCTGCCCGTCCGCTACAGCGGTGTAAAACAGCTCAGCCGGGGCATTGCGGCCCATGAACACCGAGTAGTGGTTCGGCCCTTCGATTTCGTCCTCCAGTTGGGCGAATCCGGCTTGTTTCAGTGGTTCGATGAGTGACCGTGGCTGCCAGCCCTGTATACGGTACTGCTCGACGCGGGTTTGTCCATCTCTGACTTCCTGGCGGTAGGACGGGGACTGCGGACACTGGGGTTTCATCCCAGCAGGCACGGCAAAAAGACCGTTCCAGACGGTTCCCTTCCTACCAATGCAGTACAGGGCGGTTTGCCAGTGACCTATGGTTTGCCACCAGGCGTAGGCCAGCCCTGCGGTCAGGACAATGGCCGCCAGTAACCACAAAACAGAGCGCCGCTCACTCGCGCGCATGTTCCAGGGCGCTGCGAATGAGCGTGGTGACGTGTTCGTCGGCCAGGCGGTAATACACTACCCGGCCCTCTTTACGAAAGGCCACCAGCCGCCCAGTCCGCAGCAGGCGCAACTGATGGCTGACCGCACTTTCGCTGATGCCCACCACAGAAGCGAGATCGCAGACACACAGCTCGGTGGTCTGCAGTGCGCTCAGGATTTTTAGCCGGGTCGTGTCGCCCAGCAGTTTCAGGAAATTGGTGGCCTCAGTGGCGCAGCGTTCATCCGGCAGAGCTGACTTTGCCAGCACGACAGCTTCCGGGTGAACACAGGCCACCTCGCAGACATCGGCAGATTGGGTGGTCGGTGCAGTCACCAGAGCATTGTAAGGCGTTGCACGCAGGCTCATTCCATCACCGCCAGCACATCCTGCGCCACCCGCCTGGTATTGGTATTCACCTGGGTGTAATCCCAGACCAGGCGCAGCTTGCCTGCCTTGTCTACCAGGTAGGTGCCAGTCGTGTGACTGACCTCGTATTCACGCGGCCCTTTCGACTCACTGTACTGATACCCTGCCCCCCACGCTTTGGCTGTTGCGGACAGTTGCGGTTCAGGAATTCGCATCCCTTTGGCCTGCGGATTGAAGAATTTGACGTACTCGTTGATACTTGCCACCGTGTCGCGCTTGGGGTCAACGGAAACCAGCAGCGGCACGAAGTCAGCCTGTTTGTCTTTCGGCAGAGCCTGCCGCACCCGTTCCAGCGCCGCCAGCGTCGTCGGGCAGAAATCCGGGCAATGCAGGAAGCCAAAAAATACCGCCACTGTCTTGCCCTTCAGGTCGCTCAGAGCCAGTGGCTGACCGTCCTCACCTGTTCCGGCCAGCGTGGGCGCGGGCGTTCCAGCAGCATAGGCCGTGCCGTACAGCGACAAAGGATTCCTGACTTTGGTATAGAGCAGAGTGCCACCCAGCACCGCTGACACGGCGAACAGGGCCAGCGTCGCGGACTTTATCCAGGAGCGGGGTTGGTGGGCTGGTTCTGGAGGGACGGGAGGCGTTGTATCGTTCTGGGTCATGGGTGAAGCTCCATATGGCTGCCCGTGTGAAAGCCGGGTGCTTCCATCTGCACGGTGACATGCTCAATCTCGTACTTCTCGGCAATTTCGCTTACTTCAGCAGTCAGGTTTGGGCCAGGGTCAGCACTTACGAGGTGAACGGTCAGGTTATTCTCCCCGCTGGTGACGCTCCAGACGTGCAGGTCATGGACTTCCTGCACGTCTGGCAGGGCCGCGAGTTCGGCGCGGAGGCTATCCAAATCCAGACCGTCTGGCACGCCTTCCAGCAGCACATTCACGCTGGCCTTGAGCAGTATCCAGGTGCGGGGTAGCACCCACAGGCCGATCAGTGCGCCCAGCACCGGGTCAATCCAGGTAAGGCCCGTCAAGCGAATCAGAATAGCCCCGATGATGACCGCCACCGAGCCAAGCAGGTCGCCCATCACTTCCAGATACGCCGATTTGATGTTCAGGCTGCCTTCGCTGCCGCCCACCAGCACGCGGGCGCTGATGATGTTCACGATGAGGCCCAGGGTCGCCACAATCAGCATGGAAGTGGTCTGCACGGCCACGGGTTCGGTCAGGCGTTTGTACGCTTCAAAGAGGATGTAAAACCCGATAGCAAACAGCGCCCCAGCGTTCAGGGCCGCCGCCAGAATCTCGGTGCGGCGATACCCGAACGTGCGGCGTTTATCTGCGGCCCGCTGACCCATCCTGATGGCGAAGAGGGACAGGGCCAGGGCGGCCACGTCGGTCAGCATGTGTCCAGCGTCCGAGAGCAGCGCCAGACTGCCGGACAGGATGCCGTACACGACTTCCACCACCAGAAAAGTTCCAGTGAGGGCCAGCGCAATCGTGAGTTGACGGGCGTTGGCGTCCTTGCCGTGACTGTGGCCCCCACTGTGACTGTGACCTTCAGCCATGATTTTGAGCCTCAGCCAGTGCCGCCAGAATCTGTGGCCGCTGCTCATCGAAACGCCCGTAGAACGCCTGCTGACCGATCATGGTGACTGGGGCGATGCGCACGCCGTCCGCTCTGAGTTGCATTTCCGCCAGGGCTTCAGGATCGCCGCGCACGTTCTTCTCGGTGAACGGCACGTTCTCGCGCTTCAGCAAACGTTTGATGGCCTCGCAGTCGGCGCAGTCAGGAACAGTGTAGAGGGTGACTTCCAGATTCTTCATTTGGTTCTCCAGTCGTTAAAGCCAGCGGCGCACCTGCTGGCGGTAAGTGTCGTACTGTGCGCCGTGCAGGCTTCCCAGGTGCGCTTCTTCCAACCGAACCTGCACCTGCATCAAGACCTCCCCGGCAATGAATACAGCCAGGGTTGCGGCGTTGGGCAGCACCAGGAACAGACCCAGCAGGTTCACACGCATGCCCAGAAAAATAGGATTGCGGGACAGAGCAAACGGGCCACGCTGGATCAGTTCGGTTCTGTTGTTGCGGTCAATGCCGATCCGCCAGGACGCGCCCATTGCCCCCTGCGCCACCGCGATCCACACCAGTGAAGCCAGCAGCAGCCCCCAGCCCAGCAGACGCAGTTCAGTGCGAATAAGGGGAACGATTGGCCCCAGCCAGGCCAACAGGTGCGGCGTGAAGGTAAACAGCAGCACCACGCCCAGCACGCCGAGCAGCACGAACCTCATGGCCCGCCCCACGTACCCGTGTGCCGAGTCATCAAAGGGGAGCACCATCGGGTTCACGCCCGTGGTACGCCACAGTTGCAAGCTGCGCCAAACGAACGCCACCGCGAAGTACAGCAGCATGTAAGCCAGGAGCATGAGGGAAGCGCTGTTCATATCAGGCACTCCTTCCTTTCCAGCGCAGCAATCTCAGAGCGTTGGCGGTGACGATGGCGGTTGCGCCCGTGTCGGCCAGAATCGCCATCCACAGGTTGGTGTAGCCCAGCAGAGTCGTCACCAGGAAAATGGCTTTCAGGCCCAGCGCGAAGGCGATGTTCTGCTTGATGTTCGCCATTGTATCGCGGGACAGGCCCACCAGCTCGGCCACCCCCTGCACTTTTTCCCGCAGCAAGGCGGCGTCGGCGGTTTCCAGCGCCACGTCGGTGCCGCCACCCATCGCAATCCCCACGTCCGAGCGGGCCAGGGCGGGCGCGTCGTTGATGCCGTCGCCCACCATCGCTACACCGCCATTGGCTTTGTACTGGTCAATCAGCTTCAGCTTGTCTTCGGGCATCAGTTCGGCCTGCACGTCCAGACCCAGACCGCTGGCAATGGCTTTCCCGGTACGCTGGTTGTCCCCGGTGAGCATCACCGTCTGAATTCCCAGGTTGCGAATCTGAGCCAGGGCCGCTTTGGCATCCTCGCGGGGTTCGTCGCGGATGGCGACAATGCCGATGACCTGCGCGGCGTCGTGCAGCACTACCGCCGTTTTACCGTCGCTTTCAAAGCGAGTGATGGTGTCCTGAGCTTCCGCACTGAACGTCGTGTGTTCGGCAGCGTACTTGGGCGAACTGACCGAGAGCAGGCGGCCTTCCACCCGTGCTTCCACGCCTTTCCCTTGCAGGGCGCGGGCTTCCGAAGCAGCGGGTACAGCAATATTCTCGGCTTTGGCGGCGTCGTTGATGGCTTTGGCGAGGGGGTGGCTGCTGCCCGACTCGACAGCAGCGGCCAGGCGCAGAACAGTAGCTCTGTCACCCACCACATTGGTCACTTTAGGCTTGCCAGCCGTCAGCGTTCCGGTCTTGTCAAAAGCAATGGTCTTGACTGTGCCAATACTTTCCAGCGCCGCGCCTCCCTTAATCAGCAGGCCGCGCCGGGTGCCCGCACTGATGCCACTGGTAATAGCGGCAGGCACGCTGAGCACCAGCGCACAGGGGCAGCCGATGAGCAGCAGGGCAATGCCTTTGTACAGCCAGGGATACCATTCCTGGCCCAGTAAAAGGGGTGGAACAAGGGCCGTCAACGCCGATACGGCCACCACGCCGGGCGTGTAATAGCGGCTAAAGCGGTCAATAAAGCGGGCGGTGGGGGCTTTGCTGCCCTCAGCTTCTTCCACCATATGGATAATCCGGGCGATAGTGTTGTCGTCAGCATCCTTGTCCACGCGGATGGTCAGCACGTTGTCGGTGTTGATGCTGCCTGCGTAGACATTGTCGCCTTCCCCCTTGCCGACGGGCACGCTTTCGCCCGTCACCGGGCTGTCGTCCAGACTGGAGCGCCCGGTCAGGATGGTGCCGTCAGCAGGAACCCGCGCCCCGGGGTTGACCTGCACGGTCTGACCGACTTGCAGCGAGTCGGCAGGGACTTCGCGCACTGCACCGTTTTCCAGCAGCAAAGCGGTCTTGGGAGCCAGGGCCGCCAGCGACTGAATCCCCGCCCGCGCCCGGCCCGCTGCGATGCCCTCTAGCAGTTCGCCCACCGCGAAGAAGAACACGACGACTGCACCTTCTGCCGCCTGTCCAATCGCCACTGCACCAATCGCCGCGAGGCTCACCAGCAGATTGATGCTGAAGTAATCCCCGAACCGCATACTTGCCAGAGCCTTCTTCGCCAGCGGCCACACACCGATGATGGTGGCGGCGATGTAACCCCACCTGGCGAACTGCGGCTCGATGAAGCTGAACAACCACGCCAGCGCCAGCAAAATCCCTGAGCTGACCACCAGCTTGCCCTGCCCTGTCTGATACCAGGGCTTGCCCCGGTCTGCCGGGTTGTCGTGGCTGTGCCCGTGCGCGTCGTGACCGTGTTCGGCGTGGTCATGGCCTTCATGGTCGGCATGGGCTGCAGGCGCAACTCCACCGGAAACCAGCGAAGGCGCGTAGCCCAGTGACCGCAAGTTGTTTTCCAGCGTGCTGCGGGGCGTTTGCGCTTCATCCAGCGTCAGGGCGAGCGTCTGCTTGCTGAAACTGGTTTTGACCTCGCCCGTACCGGGAAGCGTGCCCACCATCTTTTCCACTTTTGCCACACAGGAGGCGCAGTCCATTCCGTCCACGAAATAAGTGAGCTGGGTGCCGTGTACTCGCATGCCTCACTATACCTGAATAACTGCTCATGTGTTAAGCTCTGCAAGTAATGAACCGTCAAAACAACCGAGCGTTGCTCATTCTGACCCTGGCCCTGGCTGTTATCGCTGGCCTGCTGATGTTCAACCTTGCCAAACGGCCCAAGCCACAAAGCAGCGCCGCCATTTCTACCGAGCAACTGATTCGGCCTGACAGCCCTTTCCTGGGGCCTGCTGACGCTAAAGTCACCATCGTGGAATTCTTTGACCCGGAGTGTGAATCCTGCGCCGCTGTCGAACCTGCCCTCATGGACGTGATGCAGAAGTACAACGGCGAAGTGCGACTGGTAGCCCGCTACTTCCCGCTGCACAGTAACTCCACGCTGGCCGCAGGACTAATTGAAGCTGCCGCGCAGGACAGTGCTGACAAACGCTGGCGGATGCGTGATTACCTGTTCCAGAAACAACGCGAATGGGGCGAGCAGCAGACTGCACAGACTGATAAATTCCTGGACTACGCCGAGGACATGGGCCTAGACCGCAGCAAAGCCCAGGCCACGATGGAATCCGCTGCGGTGCGTGACCTGTTGGCCCGTGACCGCAAGGACGGGGAGGCCGTCGGCGTGACCGGAACACCTACCTTCTTCGTAAACGGTAAACCCCTCCCAGAACTGAGCCTGGAAGCGCTGGAAAATGCTATTCAGGAAGGGCTGAACGAGTAATCAGGAATCCATTTCATGTCCAGGCGTATAGCGACATAAGGGCGAAAGAACCCCTGATGTCTTTCAAAAATGGTCGTTTTCGCACGATTCTTGGCGACTCATAAATTACTCATCACAGATGGCGCAAAATCGGGTTTTCGCTAAAGTGTGTCTGAAAACTCCTCAGGGCATATCTTTGGCCAGTCGTCTTACCATCAAGCGAATCATAACCTCGTAGACGAGGTTTTCTGAGGTTTCCGGCAATGCTTCGTAATCTTTGGACATCCGCCTGGATTTACCTATCCAGGCGAAGGTTCGTTCAACCACCCAACGACGTTTCAGCACGACGAATCCTGCTGGCACCTCCACAAGTGGTGGAGGTGCGTCTTTTGGTGCCCAGGTACCCTGCCGCCCCGACCAAGGATGCTTGACGATTTCCAACGTCCAGCCCAAATGTTTTCTGATTTCAGCTCCCAATTTGCCGGTATATCCTTGGTCTGCCCAAAGATGTTGCATGCGTGGAAAAACGTTGGGCAAGTCTCGCAACAGGAGGATCGCGCCGGCGCGATCCTGATAATCCGCTTCATGTACCTTGATCGCCATGACGAGGCCCTGGGGTTAGTCCAGTTTTGAGTCGGTGCAGTTAAGCCTCACCATAGGAGGCAAGACCATGACGACCAGAAAGACCTACACTGCCGAATTCAAGCGTCAGGCCATCGAACTCGCTGCACGTGAAGATGTCGGCCCAATCCGTGCTGCACGTGACCTCGGAATCAGCCCCTCTGTGCTCTATCGCTGGAGACTCCAGGCTCAGAAGGCTGGGACAGCCGCATTCCCAGGTCAGGGTCGAACGACCCTGACGCCACAAGAGCAGGAAATCCAGCGGCTCCAAAAAGAAGTTGAGATTTTGCGTCAGGAGCGTGAAATCTTAAAAAAAGCAGCAGCCTTCTTTGCCAAAGAAAATCTCTAAGGTTCGCGTTCATCGCTGCTCACCAGGGTGAATATCGAACTGATGTCATGTGCAGAGTCCTGCAAGTGACGCCCAGCGGCTTCAGGAGCTGGCGAAGAAGGCCATTATCACCGAGAAAGATGGAGGACGAACATCTCAAACCGCTTGTTGAGGACATCCACCATCAGCATAAGGGGCGCTATGGAGCGCCCCGGATTCAGGCTGAACTGGCAGCCAAGGGTCATTACCACAGTGTCAGACGGATTGCTCGCCTCATGCGTGACCTTGGCCTGTACGGCAAAACTCGTCGCAAGTTCGTCAAACTCATAACTTGCACCTTGCATAGCTGAGCGAATAGCCGTGCTGGAGCAAGAATTCTTGCTCTTTTTGAAGCTGGCTCAGCAGGTGGTTCAGCCTGACTTCGGGGAACAAGGTGTACAGAGCCAAGCGTGCAGCTTCCTTCAAGGTCATGTCCTCTGAGCGGTGCAGCATGGTCAGGGTAAACGCCAAGAAGACCATCAGAATCCACCGATCCAGACCCCTGGCAGTTCGCAGCGCGAACTGCGCCAACCCAAACTGATGCTTCCCCTCCTTAAAAAAGGATTCCAGTGCCCAGCGCCGTTTTCCTTCGGCCAGGATGTCCTTCCCCTCTAAGTAGCTTCCAGGTGTAGATTGCATCATATTGCAATTCCCCAGTTGGCTCCACCAACTGCCCTTCGCAAATCTGTTTTGTTCTGGTAGTGGCGTTCTGGCAACTCTTGATATTTCAGGTGTCGCCACTGGGGCTCCATATCATTGAGTTCAGGGCTGTAGGCGGGGAGATGGGCGATGATGAGACCGAGGTCCTGCCACCTCTTCCGTTGCTGGTTCACTGCCGAGCAAGTGTGCACACTTGCTCGGTCCACAAGGACAACCGTAGGACATTCTGGATTCGCATCAGCAGCAAGAACCTCGATGAAATCCACAACGGCCTGACCTGTAGTATTTCCCTCTATCTCTCGGTAAAACACTGTTCCAGACCCATATTCCACAACTCCCATTAAGTTCAATCGGGCACGGATACCACGAGCTTTACTCGTGGGTACACGGAGGGGCTGCTGAATAGGTCGCCAGCTATAGGTATTGGGTTGAGTCAACCAAATAGCGGCTTCGTCGAGGAAAAGAAGTTTCAGGAGGCCGAACTTGGCCCCCTTTTTACCACTTCAAGGTTTTCCTTGAACCTGGCTTTTTCCTCTGGGTCAGCTTGTCCAGCAACGACGTAGCGGGTACGCTGCCAAGTCAGTCCCAGCTTATGGAGCTGGTCCGTAATAGCCGTGTGTTTGAGGTGTATGCCATGTTCTTGGACGAGATATTCACCCACTGTCTTGGCGGTCCACACTCGGTCATCTTGAGCAATCAGCCGTTTCAAATCTTCGCCAATCTCAGGCGTAATCTGACTCTTGCTTCCAGGGTGGATGCGCTCTTTGAGCGCATCTAGGCCACCTTCGCGGTAAAGGGTAATGACACGACGTACGCGGGTAGCAGTCAGGATACCCATGCCTGCAATCTTGTAGGAGGATAGTCCCTGGTGAGCATGCCAGAGGGCAAAGTACCGTTTGCGCTCACATGGAAGGACATCAGTCGAAAACATTAATTGCTGGAGCCGAGTTTCGTCTTCAGGAGTCAGTTGGGGGTCAAGTCGTCTGATGACTTAGTCTACACCCGGAAGCTACTTAACAGCTCGGACGACACCGCGAAGAATTCGCGGTCCCCCCGGTCGATCCTCCCCAGGGACAGTGTTTCCAGGGACCAGTTGGCGAGGTTGACGTACCCTCCATGCGGACAATCCGCCACCGTCACCCGCCCAGGATGGTCCGTGCGCCGGTTGCTCCGCACACCCACCACGAACTCGAAACCGAGGCGCTGCACACCTTCCAGAAAGACAGCGGCCTCAAAGCCGCTGTCCGCCAGTACACAGACCTGAAAGCGCTTCCTCACAAAGTCTGGTACCTCTTCCAGCAGATCAAGGGCCAGTGTCACCGGGGTGCTGGTGTGCTTGCCCTGGTACACCCGGTAAGAAATGGGGAACTTCAGTTCCTCGTACTCAGCGAACAGGACCACCAGATGAATGCCGTGCCTGCCGTTGTACACGCTGACATAAGGCAGCTGGGTGCCCACCTTTTCCACCGTGGTCAGGTCCACACTGAGCCGCAATCGAGGTTTGCGTTTGTGGCGAGCCGCGTCCAGCAACATGCGCCATTGGGTGTCCTGCATCTCTTCCCAGCAGCGGTCTGAATCCCAGTCATAGACATTGAAAAATCGGCTCAGTGCACTGGGACTGACCCCTTCAGCCTGGCTGAACTTGGTCTTCCGACCTGGACTGTGGAAGAGGTGCAGCGAAGCTTGCAAGCTTCGCTGCTGATACGGCGTCTCTGGAATGTCCAGAACCTGCTGTGCGAAAATACGGGTGCGCTCCCCTGAAACCTGTTTGTTCACACTTCCAGATTTTCAGGTCTGGGAGCGCTTTTTGTCTCCCTATTCAGGTGCAAGTTCTGAGCAGAGTCCTGAGTGTCCAGTTCACACTGAGCTGGAACCCGAGACCATGCAACATATCGAGATGAAAAAGGCGCTGGCTGCCAAGCTGGTGGAGTTATACGGCACAGGAGAAGTGCAATTCGAGTCCAGGGTGCAGGAGGCTGGGCGGATTGCCGACGTGTTGCTGACCTTGCCGGACGGGTCGAGAATTGCCGGGGAAGCGCAGTACTCCCCCATCGTGACGGCGGCCTTGCAGACGCGCACCATGTCCTACCTGGACGCCGGGATTGAGGTGATCTGGGCGTTCGAGGACAGCAAGGCCAGCCGGCGCGCCAGCAGTTGGGGGGCGCAGCGCGAGTGGCTGCTGGAGCAGGGGCTGCCGGTGATGTTGGCCACTTTGAGCTACGAAGATCAGGTGCTGTGACCGCAGAGATGATGTCCAGGGAACAGGCCCAGTTGCCGGTCAAAGCAAAGAGGCGCGAGGTGGTGGGCTGTGAGCTGCATGGGCATGGGAGGAAGTACAGCTGTGAGCTGTCGGTGACCGGGCCACAGGTCTTCTCGGCAGAGGCCTTGAATTTCCGTGTCCGGACACCCCAGGGATACCGTCTGCAGCTGCTCTCCCCCAGTGATCTGACCTTGCGTGTTCCGTCCGGGGCGTCATCTACACAACTTGCAGCGGTCCTCGGCCGCTGGCTCAGGCGCAGACCCGAATTCTCCCTCAGAGGGGTGTACGCCGGCGACGCCAACCGCTTTCTTGAGGCGCTGGGGCTAGGATGGCATGTACTTGAGGACGTGTTGCTGGCCGAGCTGCACACAGGTCGACCTGGGTACGCGCCCGCTGGTCCCTCGTTGCTGCCGCTGCCGTGGTTGCGCTTCGGTGAAGTGCCGCCCGCTTGGGTAGCGCAGACAGCGGCCAACATGGTGGCTGCTGATGGGGCTTACCGTGCGCTGGCCATACCCTTTTGGACAGAGCGGCTGCGGGACACCTCGGACGTGGCCGGAGCGCTGGAGCTGGAGCCGGATCAGGGTGTGCGGCGAGCCGTGCACGAGCATTTTTTTCTGGATGAGGCCGGGCAGGTGCGGGGACAGGCCATGCTGCAGCGTTTCGAGTCGCACATCCCGCCGCCTGGGGGATACATGGTCCTGAACTGCGCTGCAGGCCGCTTTCTTCTGTGCAAGCGCGAGGTTCCTCAGGGGCTGGTGGCGTACACGCTGGATGGTCAGCGCCAGTGGCACTGGCACCAGGCCGCGCTGTACCTGGAAGGTGGTGGGCGCAGGCCGGTGTATCAGGGCCCCAAGGACATGGCGGAGCTGCTGGACTGGTTGCTCGATGCGAATCTGTCCTTGCTGCCAGGGCCGGTGGGTGAGCGGCTGCTGGCCGAGCTGCGGGGGCTGTGAGTGGGATCAGACGGCTCAGGCACCATTACTTCCTGCGGATTTCCACTTCTTCTGTCACTGGATTCCAGCTGAACCGGTAGCCTTCATGCCTCTGGATATGGGTCACGGCCCATTCCTGTAACAGCGCGATGCAGCTGTCACCCGCAGAACGCTGGCTCTGGTAACAGATGCCCGCACAACCCTGCTCGCGGAGACGCTCGCCCAGCCTCTGCGAAACCGTGTAATCGTTGGGGTCTACCTGCAGGGCCTGCACGTATTCAGGCAGGCTTTCCGCTTCGACCAGATCGTCATCGACATAAGAGCTGTAGCGGGTGTAGTCCGTGCTGAACTCCTCCAGGCCCTCGGCGATGGCCCGCAGGGCGAAGTGATAGCCCACCTCGTGCTGTGCCGTTTTCAGTTCAGCCGCATACCAGGCCCCATGCCCCTCAAGGGGAATGTTGAACCTGGAGTTGCTGGCGTAATGGAAGCAGGCCTGACGCACGCTCTGGTAAGGTTCCGAGGTCTCACCTTTGCCGGCCATGACCCGTCCATTGGTCAGGTTGTCCAGATCGAGCAGGGCGTCATACTCCTCTGGTGTCTGGGCATGCTCCCTGAGGATGGGGGGGTCGTAGCAGGAGGGAATCAGTCGGGAAGGGCGGCCGGTAAAGTGCCGGATGCTCAACCCTCCACCACCCGGACGCTGACCTTCGCCGCCCTGGCTCGGTCTTCTGCCGCCGCATCCCCAAACTGACCTGAGCGGTCCGCGTCCAGCAACTGACGCACCGTCAGCATTGCCGGAATACCGCCGCTGAGCATGTAATCAAGCGGACGCTGACCGTTCAAGGTTCGTCTGCCGTTCGGACGGGTCAGCCAGGCTTTCGAGGCCTCGCCCACGAACAGAATGCGCAGGGCCTTGTAGATGCCGGTGACCAGACTCATCCGGGTGAACTGGTCCACGCTGAGCCTCTTGGGAAGGTCTCCTTGCAGGGCACGCTGGAGGGTGCGCTCACTCAGGTCGAGAAGCCTGGCCTGCTGACTGCGGTTCACCTGCAGGTCGTCCAGCATCCGGACCACGGCCGGCAAGGCCGCCGTCAGACGCCGCGCCGTTTCAGGATCAGAGAGATCAGGAAGGCGCTGATGGAGGTGCTCTGCAGCAGCAGGAACATAGAGAGCCTGGGTCATCACTGCTCCTTTCTTGAAAGAAGAATACTACTGTCGGCTTATAAGCCGACAACAGTCGCCCTCATCGTTCGTTGATCTCGGTCTCCAGATACTCGTTCAGGTGCACGCCCAGCGCTGCGGCCTCCTCCCAGCTGATGTCGGTATAAGTTTCCTCGCCTGCTACACGCTCGTCGATCAGCTCCGGCATCAGCCAGACAGCAATCTGGCGGCCATCCGGCAGGGTGAAACGGCTGCCCGTTTGCTGCACCCGCTCGTCCGTGATGGCGAGGCTGGCCGCTACGCTGATGTCGTACATCGTTTCCTGGGTGTCCTGTTGCTGCTTGTTCTGTTCCTGGCTCATGCTTCTTCCTTTCCGGTCTTCACGTACAGCGCCTCGCCCTCTGGCGTAACGCGCAGGCCCGGCAGCTCCAGCGGCTCGCCCGTCTCGGCCAGGTAGGCTTTCTCTCCCACCACCTTAACCACCTTCTTCAGCAGGGTGCTGTCCACCTTTGTAACGATGGCGCTCTGGGCTTCTTCCGGCCACAGCTCCAGTGGCACGTCCGCCCCGTTCACGCTGCCCGGTTTCTTCCTGAGCCCGATGGTTCCGGTCAGGAACTTGACCGAGCGGCTGCGGCCCGTGAGCTGCGCGCGCAGTTCCCGCTCGGCGCGGTCGGCGAAGTGATAGTCCAGCCCCTCTTCCTGGCGTTCGATGTCCCGCAGCATCGCTTCGTACTGGGCTTTCAGCCGGACCTTCTGGCTGGCATAGTCCGCCTTGCGGCCGGTGTACCACTCCAGAAAGCTGCCGGGGTCGCCGGGCACCGCCGCGAGGTCGGGCAGGCCCGCCTCGTACTCGGCGATGGCCTCTAGCGTGGCCGGGTCAGGGGTCTGGGTCTGCTTGAGCGCGACGTACTCTTCGTGGGTCTGAATCATGATGGTTCCTTTCGGGCAGGCGTAGGCTGAGCGGGGATGGGCTGCTGGACCAGGGCGCGGTATTTGGCTTCGGTGGCTTCCAGTTCTCTGAGACGCGAGAGCCGCACCAGGGCGGCCACGGGGCGGCGGTAGTGGGTGATGATCACCGGCTGTCCGGTGCTGGCCTGCACCACGATACTGGTGGACTGCTGGCGCAGGTCAGTGGTCGAGAAAGAGCGGCTCATGGGACCAGCTTCCCCTGAAAGGCGGCTTGCTGCTGGGCGTGGAAGGCGGCGGGGTCAGCAGCCTGCGCTTCTGCGGCGGCCCACTCGCGGTTGAGTTCCGGGAGCAGCCTTCTCATGCTGGTGATGCCCTTCTCGCCGGGGTCGAACACGCGCCCGTCCGCTGTGGGGAGCAGGCCCACGTAGCCGGTCAGGTTGTGGTAGACGGTGCCGACTTTCTTGCCGTACAGCAGCACGTCGTGGGTGGGTTCGGGCAGGCGGCAATGGGGATTCTGTTTCAGGGTGATCGCTTTCATGGGGGTCTCCTTGGGGATGAGGGGTGCAGCGGGGCACAAAAGGGTCAGCGGCCCGCCTCCCGGCTCAGGGAAAGCAGGCCGCTGGGAATGTCAGGCGGTCAGGTCAGGCTGCTGGGGCCTTGCGGGTCTGGGGTGTCAGGCTGGGCGGCGAGCATGGCGGACAGGGTGTCCTTGATGGCCCTGGTCTCTTGAGAGCCTTCGTCCTCTGTGCTTTCACAGCGAAATTCGGTTTCCAGATCGGCCCAGACCGCTCCGGGACCCTCCGGGGTGTACTTCCGCAGGCCGCAGTGTCCCTGTTCGGTGGTGTACGCCAGCTTCAGGGTGACCCCCCACTTCTGGGTGAGTTCGACCAGGATGCCGTGTGGGGGTGCCCAGGCGGTGTCGAACCACAGCCGCAACTCACTGTCCGAGACGCGCTGCATGACCCCCCTGATGCTGTTCCATTTTGTGCCCCACTCGTGACACACCCAGATGATGGGGTCGGCGTCTCCGTAGTTCTGGTTGAGCCATTCCTGCTTGTCGCCCAACGCTTTCAGGTCGGGGTACTGCGCTTCTACGTCTTCGAGGCTGGGAACAGTCTTCAGACCGCACTGCTCAGCGTACGCACGTAGGCAATCGTCAGGTGTCTGCTCTCCCTGGTAGAAGGGCCGCAGGCACTTGGCGGCCACCAAGCCCGGCGTGCCTTCTTCCAGCACGGCCGCTGGGATAGGACACACCTGTTGGAAATCCAGCTTGCCGCCAGGGCACATGGCCACTATGGCGTCAAGCTGGGCTTTGGTTCCGGTGATGTAGACAGCGTTGCTCGCAATATTGGGCATGCTGTTCCGCTCACTCGGCAGAGTGAGGGACCTTAAGCCTGCACCCCCTGAACCCCGTGCCCCTGCGGCGCGAGCTTGCGGAGCAGCTGTTCGGTTTCCTTGATGTCGTCGCTTCGTTCCTGCCTTTCTTCCGGACTCATTCTGCGCTGTCCGCTCTGGACCGAGACCAGCAGTTCCTGCACCGGCATGAGGATGCTCAGCGGCAGACTCAGTGGCTGCGACGGTGGACGTTCCAGCCGGCACAGTGCCGTCACCGCGTCCAGCAGGGTCAGCGCGTACTCGGCCGGCGCCCCCTGCGAGCACGTACGCTGCACCCCGCGTCTCATGTGGTCCACCACTTCCCGGATGAACACCAGCTCATCTACACTGAACTGCACCCGCCTCCGCAGCCCCACGCTGGCTTCCTCAAAGGCCCGCTGCTGTTCCAGTGTCTGCCCGTGCTGGCGGTTCAGCGCCTCGCCGCACTGCTCATCGGTCTGCTCGGGATACCGCAGCCGGGTGAGCCGGCGGTAGAGGTCCGCCGCCTGCTCCGCACAGGGCTGGGGCTGGGTGTCCCCATCTGTGGCCACCATGATGCTCTCGACCGCCGCGACGCCGTAGAACTCCAGCACCAGGTCAAGCAGCAGGTCGATCTGCTCCAGACTGAGCCGCAGCGGTTCCCCGCCTGTGATGTGCAGCCGGCAGCACGCTTCAAGGTTCTGCAGCGCCGCTTGCCTGTCCGGTGCTGCCAGCTCCCGGCTGATACAAAACAGCAGCGGCAGCATCTCGGCGTCGTCCCCGGTCAGCGCAGGAAGCTCAAGGTCGGCCTCTACGGAGAGTTCAGTGTCTACGGAAGTCTCGATTTCAGTCCAGCTGTGCATGTCGTACCTCGCGGGGAAAGTCAGGGAAAAAGGGTCTGCAGGGCCTGGGGCCCCGTCTCTATCCTGAGTGCGAATCTGGTTGGTTCGGCACGGCTCGTGACCGGCCCGGCCCATACCGCACCACCTCGAAGGCGGTCTCGGCCAGCCTGGGAATCCGGCAGAGTTGCCCCGTGCCCACCGAGCGGTAGACGCTGCGCCGCTTCTTGCCCTGTGCGGGCACCGTCTCGAACAGGTCTTCTTCGAAGCCCCCCTGGAATTTCAGGGCTTCCTGTACGCGCAGCTGTGAACCGGCGGGCAGGGACCCCAGCAGGTTCTGGCGTTTCCACAGTTCCCGGCACGCCTGCCGCCAGCTGCGGGCTGCATGGTCGGGGTCGATGCTCCGGGCTGCTTCCAGGCTGCCGTGCTCCCCCAGGGCATGTAAGGCCCGCAGTTGCTCGGTGCTCAGCTCCGGCAACGGGCAGTACCGCTCGGCCACCGCCAGAAACGCTTCAGGAAGGGCCACCGGCGCTGGTCCCTGGCGTTCTTCCAGGTCCTTGTACTGAAACTCGCCCGCCACGTTCCGCGTGAGGGTGATGCGCACGAACCAGTCCCCCGTCTCCTGCGGTTTCTCTCTGGGCCGCTGGACGTGGCGGCACACAAACACGTGCGTGCGGCCCACTTTCGTTTTGGCCGCTACCACGGTAATGAAGTTGCCCTCTTCCCCGTAGAGCGGCCGCACGTACTCCCCTTTGCTCTGCTGTCCCAGGATGATCCGGCGCTCGGCGGCAGCACCCTTCGGCTGCTCGCGAACTCCAGTCCAGCCCATCAGCGGCCTCCTGCCGGGGTGGCGGCCACTTGCCGGGTCCATGCGCTGAAGAAGGGGGATTGGGGACTGGAGGTGTAGGGAGTCGAGGTGTGGGGGTTCAGGGCACTGGGCCGCATGCCAGGGCGCGGCACTCCTTCCCGGTCTGAGCGCTGCGCGGCTTCCAGGCAGCGGGCTCTTAGACTCCGGCCGTGAGCCGTTCCCAGGTCGTACTCGGCGCTGCCGGGAAGGATCTGTCCACCCGTCAGGAAGAACTCGCCCGCCGTGCCCTGGTCTTCCTGCACGCAGGCCGCCGCGATGTGCAGCTCCGGGAAGCGCTCAGACACCAGCCGCAGGCCCGGCAGGATGGGATGTCCCAGCGACTCACAGGCCAGTTCGGTGCCGTCCATGTGGCCAGGCAGCTGGCGCACGCTCAGCGGCGTGGCCCCGTAATGCCGGGTGATCCATTCCTGCCGGGTGGCCGCGCCGTGGGCAGACCTATTGGCCCGGATGCGGCTGAGCAGCTCAGGCATGTCCAGCACTTCGTTGCCGATCACGACCTGGCTTTCCAGCAGTTCGCGTTCCAGCAGCGTAGGCCGCCAGCTGTCCAGGGCACACAGGGCCGTGTAGTCGCCGTCCTCGGCGTCCAGCAGGGCGCGGGCATGTATGAGGGTGCCTGCGTGATGCGCGGCGTCGATCAGGCCGGGCGGAATGGGGGCAAGGTCGGTGAACGCGGTGGAGACGCCCAGGGCGTCCCGCCGGGTGAGCAGGGCAGCGGCGGCGACCTGGGAGGCCAGCAGGCCGCTGAGGATAAGGTGATGTGGAATGACCATGCCCTCTCCCGCACGCCCCGCGTGAGGGACAAAAAAAGCCCCCTGGGCGGGGGCATGCCTAGAAGTCTAGCGAGGCTTAGCGGTCAAACAGGCTGACCACCGCAGCCACCAAGCGCAGAGCCGAGGCAAGCACGTTGATCCATGCTGCCCGGATGACGTCCGGAGTGCGGCGGTCTGTGGTATCATCACGGTGTTTAGTCATGACAACCACCCGCCTTTCCGGCACTTGGACTGCAACTCCAAGTGCCTTTTTTGTGGTCTTGGAGCCTCGCTTTTCCTGCTGTCATGCATCACGCCCAGGGGACTCGTTTACTTTAGAGCGTTGTGTAAATTTAGTCAAGTGTTATCAATTGCTTATCGGGACTCTACTTCCTTCTTTATAGCAATGTCTTATCAATTGATGACCTTCTCTTGCATGGAGATGTCACGGCCGCCTCTGAACCAACCAGATTCGCAGGCAAGATGGAGACGTGGACCCGTCCTTCCTTCTTCAGCCTGATTTCCGTCTGCGTGGCTACCTGGGGCTGACCTTCAGCGGGGCGGCCGCGCTGTGGTTCATGCTGGGACCCTCGCTGGGGCTGGGGGCAGTGTTGCTGAACCTCAGTGTGGCAGTGGCCCTGCTGCTCTACCTGATCGACGTGGCCGCCTGGCCCGGCGGCGAGTTTCTCTTCCTGGGCCGCTGGCAACACTTCGTCTTCGGCGCGGCCCTGTGTGCCTACCTGGGGCTGGCGCTGGGTCTGCTGCATCCTGGCTGGGGGGGCTGGCTGGTGGTCCCGCTGGCCGTGCTGGGTGGGCGGCTGTGGCTGAACCCCATATGCGGCGTGGACCAACCAGATTTGCAGTCACCATAAGGGCATGAGCATTGTGATGACGCCCCTGGGCCTGCGTGCGCTGCAGTCCCTGATTCAGACCCAGGAAGCCCGCCTCACCGAACTGCGCGCGGCGCACCGCCGCGCCCTGGAGGACTGCCGGGACGATACCGATGGCAGCATCGGGCAGTCCGCTGCCGCCTGCACAGAGGCGGAAACCCGGCTGCTGCAGCTGGAGGACGCCCTGGAAGGGGCCGTGCTCGCCCAGCCCAGCGGAGAGCAGGTCGAACCCGGCACCGTGGCGACGGTCAGCGCTTCTGTGGATGGCCGCCCGGTCAGGACGTTCAAGGTGTTGATCGTGAGCGCTCTGGAAGCGGAGCTTCTGGGCCGCTCGGTGGGTGACCTGCAGGTGGCCAGCGAGAACAGTCCCATCGGGATGGCGTTGCTGGCTGCGCAGGAGGGGAACCGCTGCTTGCTGAATCTGGGCGGGGGCCGTCCTCAGCAGTGGCTAAAGATCCAGCAGATCGAAACGGTCCCAGAGGCCGTCCCAGCCCCCGGACTTGCCAGCTGAACAGAGATGCAGTCACCATGCCCTGGTAAAGGAGATCCGATGCGCCCTATTCCCGAACACTTCACGCAGCAGCAACGCCGGTTCATCGAACTGGTGGCTTCCTCCAGGAAGAACCTGGTTCTGAAAGCGACGGCGGGCAGCGGGAAGACCACGACAGTCTGCGAGGCTGCCTGGCATCTGGACCCGGCCCTGAACACTGGTTACTTCGTGTACAACAAACACAACACAGAGGACGTGCAGCCGCGCTTGCCGGGGCATGTGACTGTTCAGACCGCGCACGCGGCCGGCTGGAGGCTGCTGCGGCCCCGTTATGACGTGCTGGAACTGGATGATCAAGCGGGATTGAAGCTGGTGAACCGGTTGTGCGAGCGTGTAGGCGGCGTAGAGGACTCGGCGTTTTACAGGCGCGTGTGGGCCCGCGTCTGGGCGGCGGCCAGGGAAAGATTGTGGGTGCCGGTGTCTGAAGCTGTTTCTCTGGACCGTGCTCAGGTCCGCGAGCTGCTGTATCAGGCGGACGCCCCACCGGAGATGCTGAACGAACCGGACATCGTGAACACCCTGAACTGGATGCTGCGGTCCTTGCAGGCCGAGTCCGACCGGGCGTTCGCCACGCGCGAGAAACCGGACTTCACCGACCTGCTGTGGTGGCCCTACCGTCATGGGCTGAACCTGGGGCAGTATCACGTGGTGATTCTGGACGAGGCCCAGGATTTCACGCCGCTGAGGCAGGCTTTCTTGCTGGGCCTGATTGCGGGAGAGCGCCCTGGACGCTTCCTGGCGGTGGGTGATGCGGAGCAGAGCATCTACCAGTACTCCGCAGCGGACCCGCAGCTGTTCATGTCGCTGGGGGAACGTCCGAACACTCAGGTGCTGCCGCTGTCCGTGTCGTTTCGCTGCCCGACCTCTCACGTCGAGCAGGCCCGTGCGGTGAGCACTTTCATCGAGAGCCCGCCTGGGATGAAAGCGGGGACGGTGGAGCACGTGGAGGCGGCCTCGGCGCAGTATGGCCGGGGGGACACGGTGCTGTGCCGCAAGAACGCGCCGCTGCTGGCGTTGGCCCTCAGGCTGCTGCAGCAGGGTGTCAGTGTGGACGTGCGCGGGCTGAACATCGAGAAGCGGCTGCTGGAGTACGGCTCGTTCCTGAGCCGTCCTTTTACGGCGGCTTCCCTGCCGGGAGTGCTGGAGCGGCACTGGGTGAAGGTGAGTGCGCCGCTCAAAAGTTTGAAAGCGCAGGGGGATCAGGACGCGGAAAAACGGCTGGAAGAACTGCGTGACCTGCACGCCTGCCTATCCTTGCTGGCCTCTCAGGTGTTGGAAGGCCAGGAACAGGCCACGCTGGGCCGGATTCAGAGCTACCTGAAGCGGCTGTATGACGGGGGAGCGGACGTGCTGCTGAGCAGTGTCCATAAGGCAAAAGGGTTGGAGTGGCCGCAGGTGACGGTGCTGTACCCGGAGATGATGCCACTGCCGTACGGGAATGAGGATGAGGAGCGCTGCGTGGCGTTTGTGGGGCTGACGCGGGCCACAGAGACGCTGCGGCTGGCCTACGGCGAGAGCGCCTGGGAAGCAGGCTGGCGTTGGGGGCATCCGAGGGAAGGGGAACGTGAGGACCTGTGGTTGCTGGAGCGGCTGCGGCCTGAAGCGGGAGAGCTGCCCAGTTTGGAGGTTGCCAGTTCGGAGGTTGCCAGTCCAGAAGCTTACAGTCCTCAAGCAAGAGTGGCAGCGGCCCGTGAACGGCTCAGGGAGCAGGCCCAGCAGCTGCGGGCATGGCAGGCGCAGCAGACGCAGGGGGAGATGCCGGCGGCGCTGGCCCAGTTGCTGGCGGCCCGCGAGCAGCAGCAGGCGACCCAGGAAGCCGTGCGTGGTGAGCAGACCGCTGGTGAGCGTCCCCTGCCCGAACTGGTCAAGGAAGTGATGCAGGAGTTGAAAGTGAAAGCAATGTCTCAGAAAGCAGCTCAGGATGTGGGAGCGAAAGCAGCGCCCGCCAATCTGGTGTTGCCGGTGCCTTCTGCGCAGGATGATTTTCTGCGGCAGTTGTTCGGTGACGCAGCGGTGCAGGTGGAGGGTGAGCAGGTCAGAGGCGAGGTGCAGCGGATTCCGCTGTTTCCTGCTCAGGCTCAGGAAGGACTGACTGCCCTGGAAGCCTCGCGGCGGCGTCTGGCGCAGCGGCAGCGTGAGATTATGGCGACGAAGCTGATTCGGCTCAGGGCGTTTGCGCATCTGGAGGACGGGGATCATACGGTGCCGTACGGGGCGCTGCGGCAGGTGCTGGAGAACATCCGCTATGGCCTGTGGCTGGAGCGGGCCCGCTGGGCGGCGATGGTGCTGCGGGAGCTGCGCTCCCGTCCGGAAGGAGCGGGGGTCTACCTGTCGGCGCGGGCGTTCGCGTACCTGGAACGGCTCTCGGAAGCGTTCGTGGAGCACCGGGCGCTGGCGTATGGGGGCGCGGAGGGCCACGAGCTGGTGGGCGTCATGGGCCGCAGCGGCCTGGAAGTGCAGCGGGCGGCACTGGTCTCGGAGACGGACCGGGAGATTGTGGTGGAGTTGGAAGGCGGCCAGCGGCTGCGTTTTACTCCCTGGCTGGATGCCTGGGGGGATCAGGAGACGTTCCTGATTCGTCCCCTGGGCGCAGACCTGACCCGCCCGCCGGTCAGAACGCAGCTGGTGTGTCCAGCCTGAGGTGCGGGTCAGGGCAGTGAGACTGGCCGGACCGGAGAAAAAAAGAGGCTTCCTTGAAGGAAGCCTTCTTTCAGTTGGGGAGGTTGCTCAGGAACCGTTGCCCTTTGCTGGTGAGCCGGATTCGTTTCCAGCTGCCGGTCCAGCGCTGTTCTTTTTGCATCAGGCCATCTTCCCAGGCCTGCCGGACAGCGTCGTGCAGCTGCAGGACATCGGCACCGAGCTGCTGGGCGAGGTGGTCCAGATCGAAGCTGGGGTGGCCACTGAGGCAGGTCTGCGAGCCGACGTGTGCGAGCAGGGCCGCGAGGGTGCGCTGCTGGCTTTGGTACCCCAGGACGCGGTCCAGTTCGCTCAGGCGCTCTGCTTTTTGCTGCAGGGCGCTGTAGGCGGCTTGGAGGTCCAAATGTTCTTTCAGCAGGATGCGGTGGGCTTCGGTGGCCAGCTGGCGGCGGTGTTCGGGGTTGTCGAGGTCCTTGTGGCCGACCAGTTCCATCTCGAAGAGGAAGTCGGGGACCGGGGCTTCGTGGTGGGTGACGAAGGTGTGCAGCTCTTTGATGTCTTGTTCCGTGAGGTGCATGGTTCTCCTGGAGGGGGTCAGGCGCTCTGGGCGGGCTGCAGGGGTGCCGGGACCGTGTTGCCGGCTGCGTCGATGCAGAAGCCGACTTCGACGGCCAGGGGACCGACGATCTGGACGCCGAACAGCTGTTCGGCCAGCGGGTTAAACGCTTGGCCGTGGATCAGGCCTTCTTCGTTCACGTAGGCCACGTACGGGCCGCTGCGGGAGACTTGAGGCCGGGTGATGGTGACCGGTTCAATGTAGCCGTCGACGGCGGTCTGGAGCGCGTCCAGGCTGGAAGCCTTGTAGTCCGGGTCTACGGTGATGTGGCCTTCAGGGTGGATGACCATCAGGGCGCTGCCGGCGTCCTGTGCGGCCCGCAGTGCCGTGCGTGCGGTTTCGAGGTGAAGAACCTCGATCTGGAAGGGGGGCTGACCGAGGAGCTGTGCACATTGGAAGGTTTGCATGCCCTTTTCAGCTCCCAGGCGCTTTTCCTGGGAGAGGGAGGAGCAGGTGTGGCTGACCGACGAACGGCTTTCCCGTCTGTCGGTCGGGACTGTCTGTTACCCGCGGCCGATGTCCTTCCAGCCGGTACCGATGATCCAGCGTGAATGGGCCTGAGGCTCGGCAGCAAGAATCTGCGGGTCGCTGAGGTTCACGCCTTTCAGGATGATGTCTTCGTTACTGTCTGCATGGGTGCGGATCAGAACGTTGTTTCTGGCAATCTGGTCGTTTTGCTCGCAGTCCAGCAGGGCGTAGAGGAAGGCGTCTTCAATTTCGAAGCCGTTGCCGGTGTCGTTGGCCCACTGCTCGGCGGCCTGCTGGAACGCGGCGCGGTACGGCTGGTCCAGCCGAATCAGAGAGCAGCCGCCGGTGCCGCTGTTCTCAGCGTGGCCGATGACCTTACCGTCATGGTGGACGGTGCAGGAGAACGCGGCGCCGTCATGGGTGGGTGCGGTGTGAACGTCCGTGACATGGTAGCCGTGCAGCAGGGTCCGTTCGTTCCCGGCGAGGTCCTGAACGTCCACTTGGGTGATCTCGAACGTCATGTCTTCCCAGTGGCCGGTGCCGCCTTGGAAGTCCAGCTGCTCTGGGCTGGCTGGGGGGTGGTCAGCCGTTTTCTGGCAGTGATGAAAGCAGGCCAATTGGGCGCTGCGGGCGTTGGCGTGGAGGCCGAGGCTCTGCGTTTGTCCGGTCCACGTCAAGGTGGCGGTGTAGATCTGCTGCATACGTATCTCCTGATGGGGAATGGAACGTCGGCCCAGCCTCTTTTCAGCCCTCTCGGGCTGTCAAGGCTTCCGCCTGGGCTTTCACTGTGTTCAGCCCCGTGAGCCAGCGCCCTTGGTCCGGCACCTCGCCATCCACTTTGAGCAGCCACAGCCGGTAGTCGTGGCTGGCTTTGCTCTGCGTGAAGCTGGTCCGGCGCTGGATGGTGTAGCTGTGACCCGCATGCTGGGCCGTGAGGTATTCGCCGTCCGAGCCGAAGTTTGTGCCGCGTTTCCATTTCAGTGCCATGACTGAATCTCCAGACTGCCGGGAACAGGCCCACGTCCTGTCCAGGCGTGAAAGATGTGTGCGCGCACGGCCCAGCCGCCGTACTCGCAGCTGATCTGCCGGCCCCGTCGGGAGTGCACGGTGGCGACATTGACCCGGCAGTGCATGCAGGTGCGCGAGTGGAAGAAATGCAGGCGGCCGTCCCCGTGGACCGGAAAGTTGAACTCGTGGGTGCACAGCTGGCCAGTGAAGCCTTCTGTGATCACCACCGCGCCGGGGTGGCGCTGCTGGGGGTCAGGGGCAAAGACCGGGCTGTAGAGGCCGCAGTCCTCGCCGATGTCCTCGCAGAGGTGTGGCGTCGGGGGGCGGCCGGAGTCGCGCCAGAGCAGGAGGGTGAGAGGATCAGGGTGAAGCAGGGCCACCTGGACGCCTGCCGGCAAAGCGGGTGCACCTGGCAAGGTTGGGACGGTCATGCCCTGAGTGTGCCTGACGGTCTGGTTGGTTTGCTTGTTCTCAGCCGCTTTGCTTCTCGATCCACTCCCGGATCTGCGCTTTGGGAATGCGGTGTTCCTGCGTTTCATCCAGCCCGGCCAGGAACTCCTCTTTGAACGCCTGATGCAGCATCCAGGCCCGCATCGGCACCCGGCTGCGGTCATGCAGCTGCACCGGCCGCATGGGGTCCTCTTCCAGTTCCAGGCGGCGGCTCTCTATGGCGCCTTGCCGCGCCTCACTGAGGTCCGCTTCGAAGGTTTCCCAGTCGTCGCTGCTTGTTGGGTACCCGAACTCGGACGCGAGCTGTTCGCTGACCGGCGGATTGGGCGGGGGCAATAGCGCGGCGAGGATGCTCAGGGCCGTGTCCGCTGGTCCGGAACCGGCGTAGCCACACTGCGGCACCCCGTCCGTGGAGTGATGCTGCCGCATTGTGACGTTGAGATACTGCCCGGCCTTGAGGATGATGTGCTCGTGCCCATCTTCGTATGCCGGCAGGCCGCAGGCGTCCCCGATGTCCTGCAGGGCGTCCAGCAGGTAGACCAGGCCTGTGAGGGCTTCCACTTCCGGGCGTTGCTGCTCCCTGAGTTCTGCGGTGAGTGCCACCAGGACTTCCTTTTGTGTGAACAGGTCTTCCCAGTCCACCTCGCCCAGCAGTTGCCGCACCGGGTCGCCGTGCAGAGAGAGGCTCAGCACTTCGGCCTGGGTGCTGATATACCCGCTGTCATACAGGGCCTGCAGTTTCTCCAGGGGGCTGTCGTCTGGGTGAAACAGGTCATTGTGTTCCCCTGTATCCAGGTCGCTGTCGCTGATGCCGCTTGCCGTATTGAGGGCCAGCTCCAGCAGGTCCTGCTCTGCTTCTGCCTGGGTGAAAAAGACCTTGTCGCCGAGGGTGGGGATGTCGTCATCGGGATTCAGGTGGGCCAGGTAGACGGTGGTGGTGGTCTGGGTCATAGGTGTTCTCCGATCTCGCGCAGGTAGGCCTGCTGGTAGGCGATGGTGTCTTTGAGGGCTCTGGTTTGGGGTGGTGTAGGCGGCGTTCTGGCCGCCACCGCTTGTTCCAGCGCTGAATGGTGCTTTGCGAGCAGCGCTGCTTCTGTGGGGGTCTGTGGACTGAGCTGTTCCAGCTCGCTCAGCATTCCTTCCAGGGTTTCGCGCTGGACCTGCTCAGCACTGGGCAGTGCCGCTTCTGGGGGAGGGTCAGGTGCAGCTTCCAGCCCCAGTCGGGGTGGGTGCCAGCGCTCGATGATCAGGGCATTGAGGGCATCCTTCCAGTCGCTGTCCGTCGGGGAGGCGTACAGCCCGTGTTTGGCGTTGCCCTGCTCGTAGGCCCGGATCAGCCGCAGGGCCTCACGGCTGTGCCAGTGCATGAGTGCAAATGCCGCCAAAGCGCTACCTATCCCGAATACGAGGCCTGGCACGCTCATCAGCACCCAGGCCTGGTACCCCACGCCCACAGCGAGTAGGGCCAGGAATCCGCCGACCATCAGTGAGGGGCGGGCCCAGCGGCCCACGCGCAACCACCGGGCCTTGCGGGTATCGAACAGGCGGCGCAGGTCAGCAGCTTCGGAGCTGTCCAGGGCCAGCTGATACTCCCGTCCGCCAAAGAGGCCTTCCGAGACGGCGCTGATGACCGCGAAATGGGACTTCTGCAGGCCGTCCAGCGGCAAACGCAGTTCCCAGTCCTGGTCAGGGTGAGGCTGCACCCGTCCCAGTGCCGAGTTCCAGCGGTAGAGGATGCCTTCCCGGATCAGGCCGACCTTGTACACACGGTGCCAGCTGCCCCGGGTTTCCTGTTCCCGGAAAAAGGCCAGGTCGTCGCCGCTCTGGAACCAGGCCTGCAGGGGGGCGAGTTCGGGGCGCAGGCGCTCTGGTGCGTGCATGTCTTCCGTCAGCAGCCGGGGCCACTGCCGTTTCAGTTCAGGGTAGAGCGGGGGCGGAATCAGTCTCATGGGGCTCCTTTCAAACAGAACTCCCGCCGGGAAGGCGGGAGGGAATTAAGGCTCCAATGGCCTGAGCTGGAGCCTCAGGAAGTCCAGGACCAGATGCTCATCCGGGTCGCTGCTGCGTTCTATCTGCTCTTCGATCAGGCCGATCAGCACGTCCATATCGGTTTGCGAGAGCCCGACCAGCTGCTCGGGTTCTGCTGCCTCTGTCTCGATCTGGTGGCTGAGCCTGCACAGTGCGTTTTTGTAGCTCACGCCCTGTACCGCCGGGCCGTGGCCTGCAGCTCGCCCTGGAGGGCGTGGACCGCCCGGCTGTCCCAGGGTTCAGCGGCTTTCATCTCGGTGCGCACCTCCTCCTGGCGTCTGAGCAGGGCCGCACCTTCTTCCGGAGGCAACGTGGCGACAACGGCGTTGTCTGTCCGCAACTGGAAGAGGCCATGCTCCGTGTGGACGTGGTAGAAGTGCGGCAGAAACGAAGCCGCGAGGTGGGCTTTCGGGAAGTCTGCCTCCTGCAGCTGGCCGCCCCCGCAGACGAAGGCCCGCACGCGGGTGTCGTGCTGGTGATAGTCCAGGACCTCATGGACACCGATGCCCCGGTACAGCAGCAGATGGCTGAAGTGCTCTCCGAGCAGCCAGACGAACTGCTGGGGGTTGTGTGCCAGGTTGGCCCGGTCCCAGTGGGTGACGTCGCGGTACCGGGGGTTGGGAGACGCCTCTGCCACGGCCAGCACCTGCCCGTAGGCGCGGCTCTGGGGGACCTGGTGGATGGGGTCGTCCGCGGCGGGCTGGCTCAGGGGGCTCAGGTGCTGGGGGTGTCCGGGGACCGGCGAGGGTTTGGTGAGGGTCATAGGGTCTCCTTGCTGAGCAGCTGGCGCAGCAGCTGTCCAAAGGCGAGGCGGCAGTCTGTGGGCCAGCAGGGGGACGCGAACTCCTGGGCGTACTGCTCGGCGCTCCAGCCGTGGGTGCTCCTGGCTCCGCCCGCTTCGCCGGCATGGTCGGCGGCCCGCAATTCAGCGGCGGTGAGCCAGGCGTCCCGTTCCCAGGCGGGTTTGCCGTCAAGCTGCTGGGCCAGGTTCTGCGCTGCGCGTTTGATCTGATCGCGTGGTCCGGAAAGTTCTGCGGCCTGTGCCCGGTTCCAGGCCTGGATCAGGTTGCTGCCGGCCTGGGTGTAGGCCTGATGGGCTTTGAGGAGGTGTGCATCCGTATCTGTCATACCCCTCCACTTCCGCGTGAGCGGGAGGGATTCTTTCCTGAACGCCTCCACGCATAAACGCTGAGAACTGAGCCACCCTGACCCTGCTGGGAAGCAAGGTCAGGGTGGTGCACCGGATCACGGAGTTGGTTTCACATGGAAGCTGCGTTTCCTCCGTGGTTGCCGACCAGCTTGCGGTGGCTGATCAGTTATCAGGGCTTCTTAGACGGGCACGACAGGGTGCGTATGTTCTTCCCTGATCTCCTTGAGAGTGAAATACCATTGGACCGTCAGGTGCAGAGCGACAACACCCAGTACGAGAGTTGCGAATGGACCTACAGTGTTTAGATTGCTGATAATTAATATTGGCACGAGCGCCATCAATGTGGCCAAGGCGTCGTCTCTGCGGGTCTTGACTTTGCCCATGTAGGCAAACAGGCCGCTTACCACAGTGGAAACCCACAAAAATGCTTCTGTCACGGTCCGCTGGTCGATGTCAGATGCAGATTGCATGCTTGGGGATTGCCAAATCAGTAGAAGCGTGGGCGCGAGCAGTAAGTAGGGTGCCATGCTCAGAAAGAACGCGACAAGAGGAAGTGGAACTTTTGAAAAGCTCAGTTGTCTAAGCCATGTGGTCATACTCTAGATACGCTCCTGTTTGGCAAAACATTATGGACAGTGTAGGTCTTTTCCTCTATTGGGATCACAAACGATTGGGTTTGCTGTCCTTCTTCCCATGCCACGACCCCTGTTCCCAGGTGAATGTACCGCTCGGCCTTCTCTGACTTAAGATTACCCCAGGGATGTGGCATGAATATACCGACACTGCCGTCTGCAAGGTGGGTAATGGCCACCTTTTGATTTCGGCCAATGCGTGACAGCGAGCGCTGGGCCGACGTTGTATGGACCGGCTGGACACCCTGCATCGGCGCACGCAGTTTTCCTGCACTGGGGTGGTGTAGCGTGCAGATGAGCTCTTGAGAAAGTGGTTCTACGCTTATGAGGCGCCATCCGGATTCATCAAGGGTGCTTGGTGTGAGGAGGTCTGGATTCGGATGAGGCTTAATTGCCTGCATGATATCCAGGATAAACCACGGCATCAATGAGATAAACAACGTTATGAACACGAGGTCATACCACTCTTCTAACGAGAGTGCCGAAGTGCTCGGGGGTAGTCCAAAAACGGGTGTGGCGTGTACGAAAGCGGCGTAGAGCATGGCCACAATCAATAGCATACATAGTGGCTTGTATGATTCGAAGCCATGCACATCTCGCCAGATTTGATGACATGTGAACTTTTCATACCTGGTACGTATGACCTGCAAGCTAGCTTGTCCCAAAAGCCATCCTGCGATGATTGACATTGTTCCAAGAAAGTATTCCATTGTACCGCCTCCTCGCTGACTGTGATTATCAGCGGTTCAATTAATCTAAAGGTTGTGTTGTGTGCTTCTGACTTGGTGGTCGCGTTCCATAGATGTTGGGCATTCTAGGTCTGAATTTAGGTTGTAGGTTTGATGTGTCTTCATGAACTATTTGCCCGTATCTCTTTTCCCTATCTATGTCTCAGTGTGAGGGAGTTCTTTACATGGACGGGGCGGCCTGCTCCCGGCGGTCCACGGCCCGTGCAGGCTCTTTGTGGGTCACCTTCTTGCTGGTGCCGCGCAGGAGGCCCAGCAGGGCCCTCAGGGCTTCGGCCAGCTGAAGGGTGGCCAGCTGTGGCAGTGAGGCGCTGCCGAAGATGAGGGTGTAGAACAGGCCGTCATGCTCAAGACCGACTTTGCCAAGGAGCCCGGTGGCATACAGTATTTGCCAGAGCGCCACCTGAAGGGTGAGGGCGAGCAGGACGCTTGCAGCAAACCAGTGAACCCAGCGGCGCGCTGCGAGGCGTTGACACAGCTCCCAGCTCAGGGCCGGGCTGTCCTGCCGAGCGTCCGTCCAGGCTGCTTTCAGGTCGCGTGCAAGAAAGTACCCCCATACCGGCAGGAACATGACCAGGCGCACCAGGCCCATGACCAGGTGTTCCCCGGCGGCCAGCGCCCCGAGCACGATGACGCTGGCACTCAGGAGGAACAAACCCAGGAGGAGACGCATCAGGAGCCGGGTTTCCCCCAGGCACTGGCGGCCCAGCTGCAACTTCTCCAGCGGCAGATTCTCGACGCGCGCGCTCAGCTCACCGGGCCGGATGTCTTGCAGCCACTGCGGCCCCTTCATCAGGCGGCCCGTGCCCAGACGCCGCGCTCAGGGTTGGTGAGGCCGGGCAGTTGCTGCAAGGTCTGTCGCACTTTGGCCTGCCAGTGTTCGCTCTGCTGGATGCGTTCGGGAGCCGCGTTCATCACGGCCTGATACGCCTGGGCGGTGGTGAAGGTTTCGCCCAGGCCCAGGATGGCCGCGCCGATGATGGCTTTCCAGCTGCGGGTGCGCGTTTCCTGCTGGGTTTGGACCGTTTCGGCCAGGACGGCGTAGACCTGTCCGGGCTGACGCTCGTAAAGCAGGATGTACTCGTGTTCGATGCGCCCGAAGCGCAGCTTGCTGTAGGTCCGAGTGCCGCTCTGCGTATTGTGCTGGGCCTTGATGAGGATGGCCCGCCGCTCGCTTCTGGGCAGGTAGGCCTGAATGTCCGAGGCGAGGGCGTGGTACGCCCCTTTCTGGCGCAGGTCGCCCAGCAGGGTGCCGTAGATGCCGCCGACCTTGACGCTGTCACGCTGGTTCAGCAGGGCGAGGGCCAGCTTCTCGTAGAACTCGTCCAGATTGCTGCAGCGGGAGAGGTCGTCCGGGTGGGCTTCGTTTCCCCACTGTGCCCCGGAGTAGGTGACCATCGTGTGGTAGGGCGGGTGGGAAAAGCACAGGTCCGCTTGTCCGTTCCAGTGGGCCGGCAGGTGGAGCCGGATGGGCTGGCTGAGGACATTGAAGCCGGAATGCAGGTCGAGGCCCACGGCTTCGATGCCCATTTCGCGGGCGACGTCCACGGAGGTGCCGCTGCCGACCATCGGGTCGCAAAAACGCTGCGGGCTGAGCAGCTGGAAGAGGTGCCGGTAGATGTAGCCGCTGCAGTTGCCACGCCACTTGGCATTGCCCCAGGGGCCGCGTTCAGGATATGAAAGGAGACTCATACCCTTGTTGCTGCGGCGTCAGCCGCCAGGGAAAGGCAGGGTTCCCTATGTGGGATGGTTGCTGTTACCCCGGTGATTGCTCTCATTTCACCTGCATTTCCCTGGCCCATTCCGGCAGCTCTTCTTCATGCAGGGCAAAGTCAGCGAACATACCCGCCCGTGAGCCACTGGCCAGGGCCAGCGCGACCTGGTTGCCGCCTGCCACATCGCCCGCGGCGTACACACCAGGGACGCTGGTTTCGTTGGTGCCTGGGTCCACCTTGATGTTCCCGGTCTGCTCGTTCAGCTCACAGCCCAGTTGCCGGGCCAGCTCGGTGTTCGGGGTCCGCCCGGAGCCCGTGTACAGCGCCGCCACGTCTGCGCTGCTGCCGTCCGCGAAGTGCAGCCGCGCTCCCTCTCCGGTGTCCTCGATGTGCATCAGGGCACTCTGGCACAGGGTGATGCCGTGCTCCTCCAGGCGTGCGCGCTCGGCGTCGGTGGCCTGCACCGGACCGTCCGAGCAGATCAGGACCTCCCTCCCGTAGCGGCGGTAGTAGAACCAATTGCTGAGCACCTCAGGGCCGTAGGCTGCACCTGGCAGGTAGGCCGCCAGCACCCCGTCCCGCACCTCCCAGCCGTAACAATGCGCGCAGTGATGCACCCGCTTGCCCCAGAGTTCTCTGAGGCCTTCGGGGCGCTCTGGCAACTGGTCCTGAACGCCGGTGGCCAGAATCAGCTTGCGGGCTTTGACCTCTTCCCCACTGCCGAGCGCAGCGGTGAAGTCACCGTTTGTGCCCCAGACGGTTTCCGCCTGACCGTCAAAGAATTTGACCCCGTAGCGGCACAGCTCTTCTCTGGCCTGGGTTAGCAGGTCTGCGCTGCTGGCGCCGTCCCTGGAGATCAGGCCGTGGACGCCCTGGCCGCGGGCGTTGCGGGGCGGGCCGCCCAGCACCACCGCGACCAGGCACATGCCGCGTGCGGCGTACAGGGCCGCCGTCAGTCCAGCGTAACCGCCGCCGATAACAAGAACGTCGTAACTCATTGTTCTAAGTATAGATGGTTCATAGATAAGCCATCTGGCGTAGTGAGGGATGCCGATAAGATGTTATTTTGGACCTGTAAAAAAGAGGCAGCAGCGATTGGTGCTGATCATCTGGACTTTTTTAGCCCCTGCTCTCCGGGTGTAAAGAGCAGGGGCACTTGTTTTTTGCTCTGGGCCGGAAGATAGAGAAGCTGGTCCACTACTTCTTTTTGGCCTCTTCCTTGATGTCTGCAGCGATTCGGCGGATGGTCTCATCCTCCTGCCAGGTGACATTTTCCCCAATTTTCTCAAGGATTTCTCCGGCAACCAGCCGCATGGCCGTGATCCGGGGTCGGTACTCCTTGGCCAGCCGAATGAAGTCAGGATGATGAGGCAGCTTCTGTTCCAGCAGTTCCCTGCGCTGCCGTGCCCTCGTAGCAAAGGTTGCCCTTTTCTGCTCGGCAAGGTGATGTTGCTGGCTTTCCCAGTCTGCCTTGGCCGTCTCTGCGGCGGCCCAGAAGTCATCCCACCAGTCGGCTACCACGTCGCTCACGATGGTCTGTCCCTGATAGGGCACAAAGAAGGACAACATCATGGGTTCTCCGAGGCGGTCCATGAAGGGTCCGAAAGCTGGATGGTCTGACAGGTCTAGCGATTCGGCTGTTGGCAAGGGTTCAAGATCGGTGTCTTTTTCATCGTTCTGAGAAAAAGACATGGCCGCCTTGTCCAGACGCATGACCTGATACAACGCCAGTGGCAGCTTGGCATGTTGGCAGATGGCCATGATCTCTTCTGGGTTGGTCAGTTGAAAGGAGAGTGATGGCAAGGGTGCCGCGTCAACCTGCGTGAGGAGCGTACCCGGCACGTTCTGTCGGAAGATGTCCAGCGCGTCTGTGATGTTCACGGTGTTTCGGTGGCCGGGTCCCGGACGTTTGCGGAAGGCTCTTCAAGGACGCTGAGCAGGTGTGTGCCGAACGCCCGCGTGGCGAGGTAGCTGCCGCTGCCGCTGACATCTTTCTCGGCATTGGCCCACTCTTCTGCGAGGGCGCGGACCCGCGCAAGTGCGGCGCTTTGTTCCAGGCCCCAGAAGGCTAGCTCCTTGGCCTGGGCCATCAGCTTGGCATCGGCCCGGAGTTCGGAGTCGGATGTCCGTTTCTCTTCATGCTGCCCCGGCTGGATGTTCGCGTAGATTCGGTTGCTGCCCTCTTCGTTCAGCGCGTCGACGGAGGTGTCCGCACCTTTCCAGGTGCCGGGCGTCGCCTGCTGCAGCAACTCCATGACGGCGCTGCTGTCCAGCCGCGTCTGCTGACCGGCCAGCTGGCGGCCCAGCAGCAGACCGGCAGGGGTAGGCCTGTACGACTCACCGCCCATCAGGTCCACGGTGGCCAGGCCTTTGGACTCCAGCTCGGCGAAATCGGTCATGTTCTCGCTCATCCAGGGTTCGGGCAGGGCTGCGTCTGCCCAGACCAGCAAGATGGCTTGTTCGGCTTCGGAAAGGGGATGCGTCATAGAAGAACTCCTTGTGTATCAGGGGCAGTGTGGAAGGGGTTGAATCATGTGGTCAGGCCCGTTCCCGTACCTTTACTTGCCCCGCAAGGGGCGAGGGACAGGGCGAGTGAGGGAACAGGCCCAGTTGTTCAGAGCACTGGTGGTGCATCACCTTCCCCAGCGTCTGATGGACCGTGTGGGGACGGTGATGAGGCTGGTGCCATGTACGAACCCGCCCTGCTTGGTGCTTGATTGACCGCTGCCTTTTTGGAGGCGTTTCGACTTTTTCCCGGCCGTCTTTTCAGCTTTGGGCTTTCTCCCCTCGGGTTTTCTGTAGAGGTAGCTGAGGGTTAGAAGCTGCTGTTTGATCCCAGTGTCTTTTTCCAGGTCATGTCTTCGGAGTGTTTCGGCGGCCTTGGATATGACGCTGATGTGCTGCTTGTTATTGCGCCGTGGTAGGTCGGCTTCGATCAGGGCAGCTACCCGCTTCGCTATCCATTTCCAGTCGTGTAGATTGGCCGGATCGCTCAAGGCAGCCTTCTGGTTCTCGTAGAGCCATTTCAGCTGAGCCCCGATGCTTCTTTGCGGTTCGGGAAGGCTGGCTTTGAATTTCCGGCGCTTTTCCACGATTTTGGGATCAGGTGGAGCCTTCTCGGGCGTTTTGCTTTTCTGTGGTGTTGGTTGTTTCTTTCGCATCCTGCAGTCCTTTGGATGAGCGACGCTGTAGCTTATGGCTTGACCCGGTGAATGACTGCTGGCTGTTCGCTGTCCAGATCCAGGCGAACGGGAATGGGCGGCAGCCAGCGCAGGACCCTCTCCTGCTGGCCGTTTCTGGGGCCGCGGAGGAAGGTATGCCAGTGGGCGCGGCGCAGGTGGCCTCTGGGAGAGGCGTGGCTGCCTGTGCTGCCTGCCGTGCCTGTACTTGGCCCGGTGTCGGCGGCCGCTCTGGCCTGTCTGAGCGCTGCGCCCATACGTTCTCCGACGTTCCAGACCTTGGGGCCGTCCACTGGTCTGTACATTTTCTTTCCGCTGGGTCTTGAAGGGGGCTGCGTGCGGTATTCAGCGGTTTCGGAGCACAGGTAGAGCAGGCACGACACCATCGGCGCGAGCAGCTGGGCCATCTGCTCTGCAGTGTTGGCGAGTCCCCCAGGGGGCTGCGCCATTCCTGCAGCGCTGACCATATGGACGAAGTTGTCGGCCAGGGTGCCGCCAAGGTGGACGGGATAGCTCAGGAGTGCTGTTTCGCCGGTGTCGAGCAGCAGCCGCAGCTCGGGGTGCCGGTCCTGCAGGTCATACTCCAGATGCGCGAAAAAGCCGATCAGGGGTTTGCCGTAGACCGACGCTTCTGGCGGCGCTTCGATGTAGAGGCAGTATTCCGGCAACCGGGTGAGCAGTTCGGCCGGAATACTGCCTTCGGCCGGGGTTTCCCACAGCTCGCGCAGCAGTTCGGGGTCGAAGCGGTAGATTCCCTGACCGAGCCGCCACGCGGTCAGGGCGCTGAGGACTGCGGTGTCCTGCGCCATAACCAGCTGGAGTGCGTGTTCTGGCAGGCCAGTTTGGAAGCCGGGCTGGCGTGCTGCTTGCCGGTAGGTGCCAAGGACGGTGCTGTGCGTGAGGGTCATCGGCAGGTAGCAGTAGTCCGGCCACTCGCCCTGCCGGGTGCGGTGCAGCGTTTCCGCCTGCTTCCAGGCCTGCGGGTAGATGGTGCCGTAGTGCTTCAGCAGCTGCTGGAGTCTCCGTGCGGTGTCGGGCATGGCCTTATCTTGCCTGGTTTTTCAGGATCAGGCTTCCGTATCTGAGACCAGGATGTGTTGTAGCGCCTGTTGAGGGTTTTTGGCGCTGCACAGCTGCTGTACGGCGAAGGTGTTCAGTGTGCCTGCGAGGTAGAACGCCCTGATGTTGTTCTCTTCTTCAGCAGTAAAAACCGCATGGACTCTTTTACTCAGCAAATTGGCATAGGTACGCTGTCGGTCTTCCACGCTTGGTTCGGCGGGAGGCGTTTCGGGAAGCAGTCGATCGGGTTCGGATTTTGCCGGCCTGCTCTTCTTCGGCGTGCTTTGTTCTGACTCAATTGTCCGCACTGCGTATTTGTGTGGATGTTGAATCAGGTCGTTGAGCAGCCCACCACGATTTTTAATGGCGTATCCCCTGGTTTCCAGTTCGTCGAAGCGCTGGCAGGCCTGGATGATGTCTTCTTCGCTGTAACTGATCAGCAGGGACATGGCTGCGCCTTCGCTCACGCCCCTGCTGGTGAGCATGGTTGCGTAGGTGGAACTGGAGATATTGGCGGCGTCATTGAACGCATAGTGGACTCGGCAGGTCTTGCCCCGTCCGGTGTAGGTCACTTCCTTCAGGTACCCAGTCGCCAGCAGTTCGTCGTGAGCCGGGCTGAGATCACGCTGAATACGGGCTGCCTTGTAGTTTGTAGGGAAACCGAGCAGCTGGCTGAGCTGGTGCACTTCAAGCGTCAGGGTGCTGTGTTCATTATTCAGATGGTATTCGCTGAGCAGGCGGTACAGAATCCGCGTCATCGGCTTGGACAGCTCACGGTACAAAGCAGGGTTGAGCTCGTTCAGGTAGCTGTCCCGGATTGAATTGGCCAGGACAGGGTCGAGGACGATTTTCAGCTGGGTGGTGGCCGAGTAGCGAGTGTCTGGCCGTGTCGGTGCCTGTTTATCCACGCTGCTCACTTCTCTGAGTAGGGACATGCTGAGGGTGCGCATAGCGTTCCCCTGGGCATCACACCACGTCTCGTAAAGGAAGTAGGTGGAGTGCAGCAGCCGGTCCAGCGAGGTTTGCAGCTGCTGGTACAGCCTGCCCGATTTGGTGAGATTACTCAGCGTGATCAGTTCGGCTGTGCTGATCCGAATAGTGTTGTCTGCCGGGCAACCTGCAATCTGGAATGCATTTGTAATCCCGAAGAGAACGTCGCTGTCCAGGCCGTGTGGCACCGTATGACCGCCGGCGCTGCTGCACGTGGCCCTCACGGAACCGAAGGGCACTGTTTCGATGTCCCGGCTCCAGCTGGTCAGGTTGTCGGGGACACGGCTGAGCGCACTGATCAGCCCGATGCGCGAGAGGTTGCGCTCTGCCACCTGGGTTCTGTTCGTTTCGGCCTGCGTTTGCCGCCTGTCCGAACCCTGCATTTCCATACCGCTGATCTTATGTGTGGTTGCTCGTTGATGCCAACTTTTCCATTTTTCGGTTTCGCCGGCTCCGATGCCCTGCAGTGATGGAATGATTTGTTTTTGTAAAGAAGAAAAAAACAATGATTGATTCATTCAGGGCGGCGCGGAAAAGGCCGTCCAGAACGGCATTTTTTCATAAAGGGAACAAAGTGCCACCGGGAAAGGGAACAAAGTGCCACCGGGAAAATCCCAAAAGGGAACAAAGTGCCACCGGGAAAGGGAACAAAGTGCCACCGGGAAAATCCCAAAAGGGAACAAAGTGCCACCGGGAAAGCCAGAGTTTTCCACAGCCAACTGTCCTATTTTGGCCTTTCAGGAGGCGGTCTGGCCTCCGAAGGGAACAAAGTGCCACCGGGAAAATCCCAAAAGGGAACAAAGTGCCACCGGGAAAGGGAACAAAGTGCCACCGGGAAAATCCCAAAAGGGAACAAAGTGCCACCGGTAACTCTGTGAGGAACAGGGTGATGATGCACTCAGTTGAGATTGCCGCCAGTGGCAGATGGACCCTCCAGCTCTGCCCAGCGCTGCAGGAAAGCGCTGCGGGCTTCCTGGGGGGTAAGGACTGCGCTGAGCCAGTGCCGGGCGTCTGGGACCGTCTGGAGGCTGGCCTCGGCCTGGGGGCCGGCCCAGTCGCCTGCCGGGGGGCCCAGCAGCTCCCAGGCCTCGGCATGCAGCGCGGCGTTGTCAGCGTCTTTGACTTCGGGTGGCAGGTCGTCCAGACCGAAGCGTTCCCGAATGGCGGCCCACAGCCGCAGTTCCAGTTCCTTGTGACCTACTCCCCGCCCTGAAGGACGGGGCTTCTCGGTGAACGCATGACCCGTTGGTCTACGTTGCCCACTGAAGGCAAGGCCCTTGCCAAAATATTCAAAGCGGCGTTGATGTCCCGGTTGAGCACGGCTCCACACCCCTTGCAGGTGAACTCCCGTACGGAAAGAGAGTGCTTCTCTCTGTGGCCGCACTGGTGACAATCCTGCGAAGTGTACCTGGGGTCTACGCCTATCAACTGACGGCCAGCTTCTTCCGCTTTGCTCGCCAGTTTGTCCAGCAGTCCAGCCCAGCCCGCATCCAGCACGCTGTTTGCCATGCGGGTTCGGGCCAGTCCAGTAATGTTCAGTTCTTCGTGTGCGATAAGGTCGTGTTGCTGTACCAATTTCCGAGCGACCTTGTGGTGCAGGTCGTCTCGCTGCCGTCTCACCTTGAGGTGCAATTTCGCTACAGCCGCCTTTGCTTTCTTGCGGCGCTTGGAGCCACGCTTCTTGCGGCAGAGCGAGCGCTGCGCCACCCTGAGCCGCTTCCGCGCTGAACGAAGAAAACGTGGGTTGTCCACAAACTCTCCGTCTGAGGTTATGACCAGATGGTTGACACCCAGGTCTATCCCCACGGTGCTTCCAGTTGGCGGCAACAGCTTTGCTTTCTGTACTTCGCAGGTCAACACCGCGTACCACTCGGCCCCTTCCCTCTTCACGGCCAGCGTCTTGATTTTTCCGGCAAAGGGGCGGTGTAGCCGAATCCTGACGTTGCCGATTTTGGGCAAATAGATGTGTTTTCCATCGGCTGTCACGCTGTTCTGCGAAGGCTGGGGATAGGTGAATGAATCGTACCTGTCCCGACCCTTGAAGCGTGGATACCCGGCTTTTTGGCCTGCTTTGATGCGCCGGAAAAAGCCCTTGAAGGACTTGTCCAATCGCTTCGCTACGTCCTGAAGCACCTGAGCATTTACGCTCGCGTATTCGGGCAGAGCGGCTTTGACCTCTGGCAACGACTTCATCTGGTCGTATGCTGTGAGGCTCTTGCCTGCCTTCCGGTACGCACCTCTTCGCTCTTCCAGCATCCCGTTGTACAGGCGCTGACAGAGTATGAGCGTCTCAGTGAGCTGGGCCTCCTGAGCCTTGGTGGGGCGCAGGCGGTACTTGAACGCCCGCAGCGTGGTATTTTCCATGTGCATCACCTCCTTCTAGGTGACTGCCACGGCTCAGGGTGTTGGAAGCACCGCTGGGCCATTGCTGTTCCAGCATATCGCAGCACTGCGCTTCTGCTGTAAGCGAAAGCTCCGGCAAGGCCCTCCTTCGGAGGGCGCGGAGGGGTCCATGTACCCCCGCCATGAATGGCGAGGCACTATAGCCCCTCCGCACCACCCCATTTTTGTAGGGTGGCATGTTCTGCCAGCAGGCCAGCGTAGGCCTGGTGCGTGTTGGGAGACGCGGCCGCCAGGGAGAGGTCGGCTTCGGAGTCAAAGCCGCCGTCACACACCCATTCATTGCCGGACTGGGCTTTGGCGAGGATGTATCCACCGCTGATGGCCTGCCAGGTTCCCGGTGTGGTGCCGTGAAGTCGCTGCAGTACACGGCCTTGCTCGGCGCGGCAGGCTTCGGGGGTGCTGGGCAGGCCGGCTGGTCTGGTGGTCGGCGTGTCAGTCATGGGTTTCCTGAGCCGCCCCTGTAGGCGGTCACGTTGTGCTGTTTCTGAGGTTTCGGTGTTCTGGGTCCGGCCGGGTTCTGGGGTCTGGCCGGTGCCGAGGGCCTGTTCAAGCTGGCTGGCGGCAGAGAGCAGTCCCGATTCCATGCCCTGGCAAAATTTCCGGACATCCCACTGATTTTGCTGGTTGGCCTGAATGGCTTCGGTTGCTTCCTGGGCAGCCTGCTGGCGGAGTTTCTTGACCAGGTTCTTGGCCTGCAGACGTGCTTGCTCTGAAGCTTCCAGGGTGGTTTGGGCCGCAGCGAGAGCTGCTGCTGCATCCTTCGCCCAGCTATGCAGCACGTCCAAGTCCATTGTTGGGCGGTACTCGGCGGCCAACTTCTGGGCCGCTTCTTGACCTGATGTTGCTTCCTGCTGGAGCGTGGTTTCTTCGAGCGGTTCACAGGTATTGCTACCGGGTGCGTCGTTGTCTGTTGCCATACGTGTCTTGTCTCCTTGGGAATGCGCTGATTGGGTGAGTTCGGGGAACAAGCCCTGGTCCTGGCCCAGCAGGTGTGGTCGGTGCTCAGGATGCCTGGGGCCTCTGAGCCGACGTCCGTGCGGTTTGCTGCAGCTGTTGCGAGTGTTCTTCGAATGTCCTCGTGGCCGCTTTAGGCCAGTGGCAGAGGTCGTAATCACTCAGGCCTGCCAGTTGCATACTGCTTCCGAAGTGCTGGTAAGGGTTGTACTGCTCGGCTTTGTTCAGGGCCTTGGAGGCGCTTTGCAGCTCAGCTGGGACGGGGCATGGCCCGTCCATCATGTCCCATCCAGGGAAGTGTTGATCCAGCAATCGAATCCAGCGGTAGTTGATCTCTTTTTGTATGTCGTTGGCTGCTTTCAGGCTTTTATGGCGTGGTGGGAGGCGGGGGCCGGGGTCCCGAAGTTTTAATGCCATGGACAGCGTGAAGAACAGAAACAGGATGATTGCCAGCAGCTTTGGTGCGAAAGCGAAGATGGGGTCGGTCATTGCTAGGATGCTTTCAGTTGATCCTGTGAACTGGCTCAAAAGGGAATGTCTCATCAATGGAAATGCGGTAGGTCGGTACCGAAGTTTTGCCCATGTCCCGCAGGAGGCGCTGCGCTTCCCCGAAGAGGGGGTCACCGGCATGCAGCTGATAGGACCGCACCTGGTAAGGCGCGTTCGGCTGCGCGGTGATGTACAGCTGATGGAGTGCCTCTGCGGCGGGGAGCAGCGCGCCCTGGGCGGGGGTGATGGGGGTCAGAGAGGGAGTGTCTGGCATAGAAGGCTCCTGTTCAGGGTGTGTGGTGCTCAGTACATCGGCTCGCGGGTGGTCTGGGCAGTGCCGTCTGGAGAGATCCAGGTGGTGAACCGTGAGAAGCTGCTGTCCTCTACTGAGTCGTCGTCACCAATCCATTCACGGAGTACCTGACGCTGCCCGGTGCGCTGCGCTTCAGCGAGGGCTGCTTGAAATTCGGCTTCGCTTGCCTGTTTGGCAGCCTGGTTCGCTTCTTCCCGGCTGCGCAGGATGCGGTTTTGTTCGGCCACCAGGGCGTCCCACTGCTCGGCTGTGATCTGGTAGACGGTGGAGTTGCTGCCCGCAAACCAGCCGAGGGTTGGCGCGGCTGTCCATATGGGGCGCAGGATGTCGTTCATCTGTTTGAGTTCGCTCAGCAGGATGTGGCCGGGTCCCGTTTCTCCCTTGGGGACCTTGCAGGCCCGGCACAGGCCTTCTCTGTAGCCTTCAGCGGCGCACTCTTCAGCGCTCAGGCGGTAGGCCCAGCACAGTTCGCCTGCCCCGGTGAACGGAAGGTTCAGCACCCGCACGCCGCGTTCGTCAGCGGCAGCCTGAGCGGCGGCCGAGAGTTCAGCCTTTTTGTCTTCGCGGGCCTGAAGAATCCGCTTCAGGTACTGGCCCTCTTCGGTGTCCTGGCGCACCCGGGCAAACTCCGCTTCGAGCATCTCTACCTGCGGGGCGGTGAGTATCAGGCGCAGTTTTGAAGTTCCGGTCCAGGCCACGCCGTCTGGGTAAAACGTTTTGAAGTCGGGATACAGAGCGTGGTCGGTGGTGGTCAGCTCCGTGATGTTGCCTTCGACAATCACAGGGCCGTCAGGGGTCTGCACGGTGGCCTGCGCGGTGACATTCCCACTGTTGTTCTCGGCCTCTTCGTACTCGCTGGCGACCAGCAGGGCGCTGACGGCCACCTGGTTGCCTTTCGGAGTCTGGAATTCCAGTACGGGGGGGAAGGCATGTTTCGTTGTTTTGATCAGGTGATAGGTCATGGTTGCTCCAGGGTGGTGCAGTGCAGGGGTTGCACTCTCCATGTTGGCTCGATGCTTCATCGTACTTGCTCACCAAGTTGCTGCTGTTTGTACAGGGTGTTCAGCCGTTCTTTGACGGTGGGGGCTGGAGTGTTTCCGAGTGCGCCCTCAAATGGCACATTCCAGGTCTTCATCATGAAGTCGTGGCTCTGGTATCCCTGTTCAAGGCCGCTCAGAATGTCCTGTAGGGCTTCGTCGGTGGGTTGCCAGACGGCAGGAAGCTGTTCTTCAGGGCTGAGTCTGGGAAGGCCGATGCGCCGGAGTTCGCGGTCGCTCAGGTGCTGATAAGCGATGAGTTCCTGGTTCGGCCATGTCACCATGCCTGCTGGGATGCCGCCAAGCAGCAGCAGGCTGTGGGTGCTGCTTTGCTCAATGATGGCCGTGATCCAGCGGCCTTTCGGTAAGCGCAGCTGTCCGGGTGTGGTGGTGTTTCCAGGATGGTACAGGCTGTAGCTTCGGCCTTCTCTCAGGTGGCCCTGGTGCCGTTTGGCCAGTTCAGGCAGGCCGAACAGCACGCCGAAGAACGGGGAGATGCTCATGTTCCCGGTCAAGGCACTGAGGTGCCAGCAGGCCTGATAGTCTGACAGGTCGGCCGTGTGCCAGATGCTCTGTGCATCCGTTTCACGCAGTGTGAACGGAAACTCGTGGATGCCCTGATAGAGCGTAAAGCCATGTGCCGACCAGGCCACCTGCTTTGGAGCGGGATTCGTATAAGCGGCGGCCGCTTCAATGGCAGCCCGGTTGACGGACGTCTGCGTGAGCTCAAAGGTGGTCATGCTCCTGCACGCACCGTCAGGTGAGGGTCAAAGTTCGTGATCAGGACCTCGCGGTTGTGGACTCTGCCCTGCCCGCCGCTGGCCGCCATGCCTGAGACATTGCCGATAGGGGTGTAGTGCCACTGCTGGCCATACAGTTCCCGGATTTCGGGGCGGTCATAGCTGCTCAGGATGAACTGTCCCTTCAGCCCGGTGAGCTGCTGGGCAAGGTGGATGTGCGCTTCGTGGCCGCGCATGTTCAGGCGGTAATTCACACCGTTGCCCGGATAGGGTGGGTCAAGGTAAAAGAGGGTTTCCGGGCTGTCGTGGGCAGCGATCACTTCGCTGGCCGGCCCCTGTTTGATGGTGACTTTCTTCAGTCGCTCATGCACCGGCAGAATGCGCCGCTCGATGTGCTTGATGGCACCGATCAGCCGGTTCCCGCCGCCGGCGTCCCGGACGGCCGTCTGAAAGCGTGGGTAGCGCAGTTCTCCACCCCAGCCCGCGTTCAGCAGGTAGTACAGCCGTGCGGCCCGCGCCACAGGCTTCAGCGTTTCGGGGTCGGTGTCTTTCAGTTCGTCGAAGCGTGCCCGGCTGACCAGTTCCCACTGGAAGGCCCGAATCAGGGCGTGGGGGCGGTCCCGGATGACCGTGAAAAAGTTGGTCAGTTCCGGGTCGAGGTCGGCGTACACTTCGCAAGCGCTGTGAGGCTTGCCCAGTAGTACCGAGCCTCCCCCACCGAACGGCTCGACATAATGCTGGTGAGGCGGAAACAGCGGGATGATCTGCCGTCTCAGCCGTGATTTTCCTCCGACCCATCTCAAGGGGCTGGCCAGCATCAGCGGATCCAGCGCCAGGGCTGGATACCTTCTTCCTCCTTGCCCTGGCGTTCTACGGCTTTGTTCAGCATCCAGATGGTGCGGCTGCGTTTCCAAACGGTCTCGTCCAGCACTTCTTGGAGACGTGGGCCGAGCTGCGGCTGAATCTTGCTCCAGGCCAGTTCGGGTGTTGGTCCCCAGCTGAATGGAATCAGGGCATGGAAGTATTCCGGACTGGCGTACCACGCTTCTTGATACCGCCCCGCGATCTGATACTCCGGCTCCTCCTGGCGGCCACCAAGGTACGCCGGGTTGAGCACGCTCAGTCCCTGTGTGCTGGGCAGAACGTGGTAGCCCGTGAGGCGCACTTCCGGGGGGTCCGGGTAGCATTCCTTCTTGTCCCGGACAATGACTTCGGCCAGGGCGTGCAGGGCCGGATGCCAGGGACCCTCCGGCAGTCTGAGTTCGGGCAGTCGCGTGATGGCCCGGTTCAGGCCCATGATCTGCCGCTCCAGCGTGTCCAGGTTCTTGGTGAGCTGACGGATCAGCAGTGCATTCAGCGCGGGCAGGGCCTCTACAGCGTCGCCCTCGTACAGCTGGTGAACCTGGGCCTTCAGGGGATCTCGGAAGACCTGGGGCTGGGTGCTGGCGGCGTATTTGCCGGTCCACTCGCCGCTGGGGTGATCGATGAAAAAGTTCCCCGCGTGTTCTTCGCAAAGGGGGATAGAGCTGATGTAGTGCATGGAAGCCTCCGGGTGAGGGCGCTCAGTGTTCAGGCTGCGCCTGCGCTGCTTGTGCGGTTTTGGTGGGTCAGTTGGACGGCGGGGTGGGACTGTGTGCAGTTTCCGGGTACCGGTTGTGCCCCAGTTCCAGTGCGGTTCTGGCGGTGGTGTAGGTTTGCCCGGTGGGACGGCCATCACGCAGGATGGTGAACACGCCGCTGACGTGCCGGCACACCTGGTAGGTGGCGTGACCGGAGTGCCACTCTGGTTTGAGGACGTGGCCGAAGAAGTCGGAGTAGATGCCGCGCTTGAGAGGGGTATAGGCGCTGCTCATGGATGGCCTCCTGCGCCTGGCCCGACATGCCACACGGGCTGCAGGATGTCCGCAGCAGCGATATCATCCGCGCCCAGCTGCAAGGCGGCGCGCAGCAGGCTGCTCTTGAAGGCGAAGCCCAGTTTGTCCGGGGGAACGCGGGTCAGCAGGTCACGCAGTTCGTCTGCGTCCGGGGCGAAGATGTTCAGTTCGCTGTGGCTGCTCAGGCGGTTGCCTTCCAGCTGAACGTTGTCCGGAAAGTGTACAGGAGAGGCGGGCCGTGAGCAGACCTCCACGTCAAGCCGGAGTGACGTGCGGTAGAGCGGGATTTGCGCCGAGATGGGGGTCAGGTCGCCGACGGTCCAGAACCCCCGCTCCGGCAGGGGCGGCACGGTGAACAGGCCTGTTGGTCCAGCGAGTATTCCCCCAGTGGGGCTGCCGGGGCTGCCGGGGCGGCGCGCGAGCACGAAGGCGTTGCCCGCGAAATCATCGCACGTGTACCCGTTCAGGCACTGCACAGCGCTGAACGCAGGGCAAGGGCTTTCGACCAGGGCCGTGAGCTGCCCGCCGTGAATCAGGCTGGTGATCTGAGGTGCTTTCATGCAGTCTCCTCTGCCAGCTTCTGCCTGTTCTCCACGACACCCTGCCGTTTTTCGGCCAGCCGTTCCAGCAGTGTGGCCGCTTCTGCCTGTGCACCGAGTTCCTCTGCGGTGCTCTGAATGATGCGCCCGAGTTCAGTCAGCCGCCCCAGCTCCCTGTTCAGGACATCAAGTTGCCGTTCGCGCTCTACTTCGTCTGCCTTGAGGATGGCCCGGAGCTGCTTCTGCAGGAGGCGGCCGATGTCCTGCCCGGTGATGCGGCTGTCCGGCTCGTAGAGGTCGAAGTACTCCTCCAGCGGTTCATACTCGCCGGTTTCGTCCGTGAGGATGATTCGCTGGAGAACCAGCGTGCCGGCGGCGTCCAGAATGGCCCTGGGGACATCGCTGCCGTCTTCCCGGCGTTGCAGGTAGACCACACCGCTCGTTTCGCACACAGCGAAAGGGACGCTGCAGCCGTCCAGTCTCAGGTCGTCGGCCAGCACGATCTCGAACCCGCCGGGTACTTGTGGGGGAATCGGCTGATGGGCGTGGGCGATAATGCTGGGCGACCACTCCTCGCCATCACCGTCCAGGCTGACCAGTGGCAGGCCGCCGTGTCCGCGCAGCAGCGCTTCTTGGGTGAGCCAGTGTTCGCTGCAGCACCGCCGGGCGGGTCTAAGAGTGAAATCACACGAATGATTGCCGGGCAGGTCGTTGTACTTGTCGCCGTCGTCATCGGTGTTGATTTCAACGTTCGGACTCTCAGGCCGTACCTGCCGGTAGCCCAATTCTTTCAGGGCCAGGGATGTGACGTTATTGGTCAGGAGGGGGTGGGGGACCTTCTCACGCCAGGCATGTCTGATGTTCTCCTCGGAAATGTCTACCCGGTTTGCGGCCCAGTCCTGGGCTTCTTTCAAAATGCGTTCCCGCAGGGCGGCAGTGATCTGCACGGCTGCCGTTTTCAGTGGTTCGTTGTGGATCACGCTCTCGCGGTCTGGAAGTTTGGGCCGGATGCCGCTGCGAGCCTTGGGGTACAGACGCAGGCCATAGCGACTGAGCAGTGCGCCCATGAGGGGGTCTGTGTTGAGCAGTGTTTCCAGTGCACCTGCAGGCACAGACAGTTTTTCCCAGTCAATCTGGACACTGTAAAGGTATTCACTGAGGATGACCCGCCCGGCATCGGTGTCAATCTGGATGCCCGTGAACGGCACGACCTGCCCTGTGGATTGACCGTTGAGTGTGACGCAGATGTCTTGCTCGTCGGCGTCGATGCGTAGCTCCCGCAGTGTTTCTTGTAGGGGTTGTGGACGGTGCAGCTGCACGTCCACCCGGAAGCCCGGCAAAGCGGTGCCGCCGCGCTGCACCTCAATCACGTCTGCCCGCATGAATTGCTCAGGCGTCAGTGTGAAGCTCCAGTCCTTGGAGCGGAAGGTGACTGCTCTGGACCATTCCGGGTTAAGCAGGCTGAGGGCCCCCAGGCCGGCCGGGTCGGTGACGTGTGTCCCCCAGCCGCTGCGGGCGGCAGTCAGGAGCAGCTGGGGATCCTCCAGGCCATGTCCGTCATCCTGAACAGAGAATCCCTGGTCAGTGGTTTCGAACTGGATGTGGGACGCGCCGGCGCGGAGGCTGTTTTGCAGCAGCTCGCGGACGCTGGCGCGGAAACCACCAAAAAAGTGTGGCAGTTCGGTCAGGAGGTGCTGGTCGGTACGGGGCTGAACAGTGTCTGTCATGCCCCTGGCTCACTCGTCAGAGTGAGGGAAAAGCGCCGCAGGTCAAGACAGCAGCGTCTCGGTCAGTCCCTGGCTCAGGTAATGCTGGACCCACCGCTCGTGATGTGCCGCAGCTTCCTGCACATTTGATGCGTATTCCATGATCTGACCCTCGGCATTGAACAACCAGATCAGCTCGAATGGACCTGGGCTGCCGGGTTCGAGAAAGGGAATCAGGACGGTCATCAGGGTGGTGTAATCGTCGAAGTGGGTTTGTCTGACCAGCCTGCGGGTGTTCCGCCAGATGGTTTCAGGCAGGTACTGGACAGGCACCAAATGAAACTGTCCGTCTGTGGAAGGCAAAAAGAGTTGGGCCTGTTCCGAAGGAATACGTTTGCCCAGAAGCTGGTCTCTGGGAGAAAGGGGGCATGGAACGGGAGGCGTCACCATAGGCCCTTAGCATAAACGCAAAAGCCCCTCGTGAGGGGCTTTTTGCCGTGAGATGTAAATTTAGAGTGTGCCTTTAAGGCCCGTGGCAACCTTGAAAGCCACTTTTTTGCCGGCAGGAATCTGAATCTTTTCAGTGGTGCCGGGTTTGACCCCTGTGCGCGCTGCCGTTTCCTTGATGCTGAATGTGCCCAGCCCCGGCAGACTGACGGTCTGTCCAGCCTGCAGCGCTTCGACCACAGTACTCAGGAGGCTGTCGGTTACGCCGCTGGCCTGCTGACGGGTAAGACCAGTTTTGCTGCTGAGCTCTGCAATCAGCGCAGTTTTGCCCATCTTGCCGCTTTCAGCGGGGCTTGGAGTAGTCTTCTTCGTTGGTTTTGCCATGTGGGTATTGTGACTGCGAACCTGGACGGCCTGCAACTTTCCCCCTGAAGAGACGTCTTCGGTCATGGAGCGTTTCGAGCTGCCGGTAAGTGATCGTGGCACTGGCCATCAGAGTGAGCCCCCATCCCAGCCAGCCGGGCAACAGTCCCAGAATATGTCCAACAACACCTATCAAACTGAGGCTGAGCATCACCACCGGCCACCGCCACACCTGAAAAAATGTTGCTGTCTGCGGGTATTCGCTGTAGCTGTCCCGCACCACAGCAGAGTTAAAAAAGGCAAAAAGGCCGAGGAGCAACGTGCTCATTGGAGGAGTTTCGATCCTTTGATGGTAAGACGTACCTCTTCCAGTGGCAGGATGCCGCGGCGCAACTTTCGTTTGACCGCGATTGGGGCCTGAGTAAACGGCACAGTTGGCCGGATGAACCTTGCTCCAATCAAGAGCCTGGCGGCCTCCTGAGCTGTGTGTTCAGCGTATTTGCTCTGGAACAGGCCTGGGAGGATGTCAAGTGTTCCAGTGGTTCCCGGCTCCCACGAACTGAATATGGCTGCCAGAATGCTTCTTTTCGACTGGAGTTCGGGCGGTAAGCAGGTCTGGCTGCTGGGTTGGGTCTGTTCTGTATATTTCATGTCTTTATGGTGCCTGCAAGACTGGTTGGTTCAGACGCTCAGCAATTCTTCCAGACTCATTTCTATTGCTGTTTTGCCGCATAGGGCCTGCGCCCTTGCTGGAGCAAGTTCCCGGAGACGTCGCTCTTCTTCTTCAAACTTCGCTCTGGCTTCTGTCAGGGCCTGCTCGGCTTGCTGCATGTCGCTCCAGGCGTTCCAGGTTTGCCATTCCTGCCTTCTGATGCGGGCTTCCTGGATGCTGGCCGGATGGATCAGCTGGTCGCTCAGTTTCTGGTGCTCTTTTTCCAGAGCTGCTCTGGCTGCCGGCGTTGCTGCGCGGCGGTAGTCCTTGGGCTGCAGGTGAATTTCCGGGTAAGAATGGTGCGGTGAAATCCAGGGCGCGTGATACTCCACGCCGTTGATGGTGACCGGGCCGCGCCAGGAAAGCTTCAGCTGCCCTTCGGGCGTGATGTGGTAATCCGCAGGCCCGAAACGGGTCTCGACCACCTGTTTCTCACTTTCAGGTCTTTTCATCAGGCCACCCGTTCCGCAGCTTGGTCAGCAGCTTGGGGGGACGCTGCACCAAACAGTTCTGAGAGATCTACCGGTTCTGGCTGCGTGCTGGGAGCACTCAGTTCACTGAGTCCAGGGCCGAACTCGAATGTCGCCAGGTCAATCAGATGGTCGATGGTTTCAAAGCTGGTGCGGTCCGGCAAAGGGATGATGTGCATACCGGCGTCAAGCACGCTCAGGCTGTACCCGTGCAGGGTGCTGACACAGATGAACGCGGCGTCCGGACTGTAGGCTTCACGGACCTTACGGCTGAGAATATCGAGAGTGTTCATGTCTCCCCCACTGCGCGTAAGCGCGAGGGTTCTGTCCACCTCACAACAAGCCCCCACATGGGGGGCGGATTTCGTGGGAAGTGTCAAGGGACCGGCCGGCTGACCATCTGTCCGTTTTCCAGATCAAAGTAGCGTGCACTGTGTTTGAGCTCGCCCTCATGCAGCAGCTTCCATAGCACGTCTGCCGCCTGGACTGCCACCATCGGGTTCACCATCAGGTCTTGCCGTGAAATTGCTTCCAGAGCCGAGCAACTGGGCAGCGCGTCTTCCTCTAAAGAGATGTCGATCAGCTCCGGATGAAGTTCGCTGGGAAGAGCCAGCGCTGTGCCCAGGCGTCCCAGAATCACTTGCCCGGTTTTGGCCGTATTTCCGCAGTCCAGCCAGTAGGGTGCTTTGTTCTCTTTCTTCAGAACGCCGGCGATGTCTGCCCTGGCAGCCCGCGTGTCTACACAGCTGACAATAATGTTGAAATTGTGCAGATGCGATGCCGAGAACTTTTCTGGACGAGCCTGCCAGCCGGTGCCCAGACACAGGTTGACCCGTTCGGTGAGGACCAACGCCTTATTCTTGCCGAGGTCGGCCGGATAGAAGCGTTGTCTGGCCAGATTGGCAGGGCTGACCGTATCGGGATCGAAGGTGGTGACCTGCAGCTTTGGCCCGCCTGTGGCCTGGAGGCCAGCATGGAGGCTGCCCAGGTGGCTAAGCAGGGCTGAGCCGGTACCGCCCAGGCCGATCAAGGCGAGGTGGACAGTCTTGTGATTTTTCAGGTTGCTCTTGTACATGATTCAGCTCCCGAACAGCTCAGCGAGGGTTTTCCCGGTCGGCTTGAGCAAGGTGGTAGGAAAGGTGCCCTGGCGGGCGGCCTCGTGCAGGACTGCGGCGTAAGGTTGTTCGGTCAGCAACTGGGGCCGGCCGTGGGTAAATGCAGAGCGGAAATACGCTTCGCTGTACTCGGCAGTGCGCCGCGGATCAAGGTGGTCCGGCAGTTCGGTGCTGCCCAGGCAAACTTGCTGATTGCCGAAGACGTTCATCAGTGGTGCGTGGTAGAGCTGGGTGTCCAGATCCGGGCGGGCATCTCCGTTCAGGGCATACACGCTCATGGCTCCTGTTGCTGTGACCCGGAACAGCAGGGCCGGGAGTGGAATGGGCTCCTGAATCTGGACACTGCTGCTTTCATGGAAGAACAGGCCGCGTTTCTTTGCCGGTTCCCACCAGATCATCTCGTGGGTTGAGAAGCCCAGCACCTCACCGGGGAGGAACATCAGGCTGCTGTGGGCACGCTGGGCCAGCTCGGCGAAGAATGTATCGGTGACGGCGGCTCCGGCTCCGAAGATCAGCTGGCCGCCTGATTCGGTCAAGGGGTAATGCTGAACCAGGGTGCTGTGGGGACTGCTGAACAGCACCAGCGCGTCGGTGGCTTTCAGCAGTACGTTTGAGACAGGAATCTTCATACCCTTGCTGGCTTCAGCGTCAGCTGGAGAGGGGCTGAAGCAGACTGTTTTGTGGGCCTGCTGTCAGCAGCGTCATCAACCGCTCGGTGATGATCAGCGCCTGCTGGCAGATGTCCAGCAGGGTGCGGGCCGATCTGGCTTCTGCAGGGCTGTTGACTGGCAGCAGCAGCAGCGGCTCACATTCTTCGCCGCCGTTCTCGATCAGTTCCTGGTAGTCGCGGTAGAGTTCTTCTTCCAGGCTTTCCTGTCCAGGCCGGGTGCGGCCTGCCATGATGAAGCGGGCCGGGGCGCGTCCGGCAAAATTTCCCATCAGGTCCAGGCACTCGTCTCCCCCCGCGTCCAGGAACTCCGCGTTCAGGTTTCCCAGTTCTTCCAGGCACTCTGCTATCTCACTCAGGGTGCTCAGGCCGCAGCGCTCTCCCAGCAAGCTGATCTCCTCAAAGTCAAGTTCCTTGTGTGGTTTGGTGAAGACCTGGTAGGCCTGGTGTCCGAACGCCCGTTTCAGGTTTGGTGGCGAGTACGGGTCTTCTTTGGCGGCGGCAGCCAGCTGTGTGCTGGTTACGGGGCGCAGGGTCAACCACCCAGTGTCTTCTTCCTTTTGGAGCTGGTTGCTGTACAGTTCGTGGTTCAGTGACCGCCAGTAGCTCGCGTCGTCTTTTCTTGGGGCGTGCATTTCGGTGATGTCGCAGTAGGCGTTATAGGCCGTGTAAACCGGGCAGCGCAGGAAGGAAAACTTGCTGATTCCACTCAGGATGCTGCCGCACAGGTGCGGATGTACCCGGCCAAGCTGCCGGAACCAGCGTCCCGGCCGAACCGGTTCAGCGCGGCGTTTGAGCTGTACTTCCAGCCAAAACCCTTCTTCTTCAAAGGTATGCGCCCCGTCCAAGAGTTCAGTGTGCAGAAGATCGTGGGGGGCTGGGGTGTGGCCGAGGCGGTGCAGGTAGTCCTGCAGGTGTTCGCCGGGAGAGACCGGGAGTGGGGGCAGCACCCCGGCCTCAATCAGATGGGCGCACGTTCTTGCCAGTTCAGCGTTCCTTTCGTCCGTCCCCAGGAGCTGAAAGGCGGCCGGAACACCTGTCAGGGTCTGACCGGCCAGACTGATGGCCTGAAATTCAGGTGCCAGGTCAGCAGGCACCTCTTGAGGGGAACAGGGAACGGGCCCTGCTAGGGCAGCAGAGGGAGTTGCGGACTGGGCAGCGGGGCCGGCTGCGCAGTGGTGTGGCAGGTCTGAATGACGCGCGCCATTGTTCGGTCTGCGTCTGTGGTGCCCCGTGGTTGCACTGGTAATGAAGTGCTCAGGGAGGGAGGTTGGGCGAGCCACTGGATGGGACATATTTGCTCCTTGTTCATACCGGGATGCTCCGGGCGCTCAGAGTGTGGTTCTGGAGGCTGAAATAGCGTGCGTGATGCTGGATGCCCTTGTCTGTATGAATGAAGTTCCACAGCAGGTCGGCAGCGTGGGCGGCCACGTGTGCATTGACGAACAGGTCCTGGCGCTGAAGGGCTTCCATGGTGGAGCAGCTTGGGCCGTCGTCGGGCAGGGCCGTGTCCATCAGTTCCGGGTGCAGTTCAGTGGCCAGGGGAAGGACACCCGCCCTGCCCAGAATCACCTGGCCGGTGGTGTGGTCGTTGCCGCAGTCCAGCCACCACCACCGCTGCTGACGTGCGGCCCCGTGCAACTCGGCGCGGGTGCTGCGCGAGTCCACGCAGGAGATGACGATGTCGGCCTGTAGAAATTCGCCTGTGTAGTGCTGTGGGCGGGCGCGCCAGCTGACGTTGCCGGCCAGATTGATTCGCCGCACCAGTGTGATGGCCTTGTTCTGTCCGAGGTCTGGGGTGCTGAAGCGTTGGCGGACCAGGTTGGATTCGGACACCTGGTCCGCGTCGTATACGGTCACGTCCAGGCCGGGCTGCTGCAAGCTGATCAGTGCCTGGTGTAGCCGCAGCAGGTGGGAGAGCAGTTCGCTGCCGGTGCCGCCCGCGCCGATCAGGGCAATCCTGGCGGTGCATGGGTGATCGCCGAACAGGGTGAGGGGTGTGTTCATAGACGGCTCCCCTGGATGACGTCCCCAAGGGTTTGTCCGGTGGGAACCAACCACTGCGGGTCGAAGTGGCCGCGTTCCTGGCAGAGTTCAAGCAGGTGCTGGTAGCTTGCGATGGTGTCTGGCAAAAAGACGTCGCCGCCTGTGCTGTTCGAGAGAAAGAACAGGTCCTCGTACTGTGCCAGTTGGGAGATGTTCGGGTCCTGGGGCAGTGGGACGGTGCCCCGGCACATCTGATTGTTGATAAAGATATTCATGTAGGGGGCGCGGTACAGCGGGGTATCTCCCTGTGGACGGTCGCTGCTGCCTAAGGCGTAAACGTGCAGTGTGCCTGGACCGGCGATGAACAGCAGGTGGGGATGAGGGAGTGGGACGCCGTCGAAGGCCTGGACGCTGCGGTTGTTTGAACGCAGGGCCATCGGCCGGACGCGCCCCGGCACGGTCCAGGCGATACGTTTGCCGGAGATGGCGATGATTTCCGGGGGCAGCAGGGTGAGCTGTTCCTGGCGCAGGCCGTTCATGTGCTGCATGGCCTGGATCAGCTGTTCGGTCACCTGCTGTCCTGGTCCCAGGACGGCTCCCTGTTCAGTCGCCAGGATGTCATGCTGGTAGGCCATGTGCAGTTGTCCGCCCGGAGTAGCGTAAACGATGATGGCTTTCTGGGCGCGCAGTTCGCTGAAGGGGGTCTGAAGTTCGAATTGCATGCCGCTTTGGCTTTCCGGCGCGAGCCGGAAGAGGGAGCACGGAGGCTGCAGCTTCGGGGTGGCAGGGCGCACTGACCGGACTGGGTAAAAAAAGGGAGGAAACCTCTCAGGCTTCCTCCAGGGTGCTGCACATGTTGTCGGCGGCCAGCAGGGTGAGAATCAGTGCATTGGTCGCTTCGTAAACTGCTCCGTGCAGGGGAATCAGCTCTCTGGCCAGGGCGATGTCCTGTGTTGTGGCGACGTTGGCCCACAGCTGCGGGCAGTGGCCTTCGCCCATCATGTACATCTGGTGTTCTTCTTCGAGCACTTCGCGTTCCAAGGTGTTGTACTTGTACTTTGTCTTTTTCGGATCGCAGAAGCTGAACGCGGCCAGTGGGGCTATGCCTTCTCCCTGGTCGTTGTACCGTTCATTGTTCCAGTCATGTGGTTCGGCTTGGCTGAGCGTGTGTGCGGCTTCAGCCAGCGCTGCGATGCGGCTGAGGATCTCTGGGAGCAGGAACGGCTCGCGTTCACTCCAGGCCCACAGCTCGTCCATGCTGAGGCGGTCCGTGCTCGTGCCCGTGCAGATATCGAAGGTCACTTCGCCCACCACCGCCCTGACGTTTGCCGGATTGTAGGGATGGGTATCGTGGATTTCCTCCTGTTCAGCGCTCAGGGTGCCGTCCACGTCCTCTCCGTCCAGTTCCAGTTCTTCGAGGATCCAGGCGCGGAACCCGTCTTGGAATGTCGGCCCGCCCCACCAGTAACGCTCGCTCAGGTAGTTAACGGTGTTTGTGACCGTATACACCGGCCAGGCTGGATGCTCTGCCGCGTGAATGGCCAGCAGCAAGCTGGGCAGCAGTCTGGGATCACGGGCGTTCAGGAAGTGTCCCAGGTCATACAGCTCGTGCGCCTCACAGCTCACCCGATGGTATCCGGTGAGCTGGTACGGGAATTGCCGGCGCTCGTCGGCAGTAAAGACCAGTGACAGGTCGCGTTCCAGGGGTCCCCTCACCTTGCTCAGGCGCGTAAGATAGCCGTCCACCGTTTCGCCTAGTTCGGGAGGCAGTGCGGGCAGCAGTCCCCCTTCGATCAGGTTGGCCAGCACTTCCCCTGTTTTTTCCTGATGGTTCAGGGGAATCGTGAGCGGCACGCCGTCCAGGAGGATGCCACGCAGGCCGATTTCACTGAATTTCAGGGCAGCAGTGGAATCTCCAGGCTGGAGAGCGGGGGCGGCACAGGGTTTGGATCCGGGCGCAGGTTCACAAGTACCCGTCCGAGCACCAAGCCGCCGCCGAGGTCGGCGCTGTTCAGGCTTCCGGGGCGCGCTCTGGTTTGCTCGCGGAGCCACTGTGCGGGGCACGGCTCAGCCCTTGGTTCCGAGTCGGGTCTTGGCGACATACACTTCCTTGCCGTCCTTGTACTCGGGGGCATCCACGATGGCGGTGGCCAGTTCCGGGATGTTGATGGCATGCATCTTCACCACCTCGTCCACGGGCAAGGTGGGGTTGAGGTCGGCCAACTCCTGGCCATTGAAGACGATTTTGCGCTCGACAGGTTTGATGGTCATGGGGATTCTCCTTGGAAAGGGGGCTGCAAGTAGAGTTGGGGCGGGCAATAACGTGCAAATAAAGAGTGAATGAGGTGATCGGAGGTATTTGCCCTGGCTGCGCTTTGCAGCCAGGAGGGGCAGGGCAGCCAGGAGGGACAAGGCCGCCAAGAGGGTGGGGCGCGGCTCAGCTGAACAGATTTTCCATCTCGGCTTTGAGGCGGATTTCCAGCACCTGTTCTGCGCCGGCCTTGACTTCAAAGCTTTGTTCGGTGCTGACGTGACCGGGGTAGGACGCCTTGGAGGTGTATTTGCCGGGGGGCAGCTCGCGCTGCATGCCGGGCTGCAGTTCTACTTTTTTGCCGTCCGGGCCGAAGGTCATCAGTGCAGCTCCTGCAGGGATGGTGGTGAGCACCACTTTGCCGCTGGTGGGTTTGGCGGCGGGTTTGGCGGCAGGTTTGGTGTTTGCGCTGGCTGCCGGTTTTTTCTTGGTGGCGTCTTTCCGTGCCTGTTCGGCATTGGCCCGGACCTGTTCGAGGTAGCTGACCGTTTGCCGGGCCACGCTGCGGCCTTCCCGGTAGGCCAGCAGGTCCTGAATCAGGGTGCTGTCCAGTTCCGAGGGCAGTCCCAAGGATTCCAGCGGCACGGCAGTGTTCGTCTCGCCTGTGAGCGCTCTCGGCTGGATCACCACCCGGAGTTGCTCACCGACGCGGCTGACCGCAAACAGCAGGCTGTCGCCGTCCCCCAGGGTGGCCGCCAGTTGCGAGAGCCAGCCGCTGCCGATGGCGTCCCCGTTGGCCCAGTCGGGTTCGACCAGACCGTCTGCCGCCTGGAAGCTGGCCACTGTGGCCGGCGCTGCGGGCTCGGCTTCGGCTTCGGTGGTCCCGGCTTCAGTGTTTTCTTTCTCGGTGCTGCTGTTTTCCTCGTTGGCGTCCGTCTCTTCTGCTGGTGCCTCCTGCGGCACTGCCGGTTCGGGGGGAGTCTGAGGTGCGGGCTGCACTGGGCCGGGTTCGGGTTGCACTGGGTCAGGCTGCGTGGCGGGGGTAAACGGCACGTTCTCGGCAGTGCTGGCCGCTTTGGGGGGCATGGCGAGTGCTCCGCCCTGGCTGAATGTTTTCAGCTTGTCCAGCAGGAGTTGCGCCTCGGCAGCGTCGCTCTGTGCGCGGCTGTGCTGTTTGTACAGCGGAGCGATGTTCGCTTCGAACACTGCTTTGTCGCGCTCCTTGAGCAAGATGGTTTCAGCTTGCAGGTCGGCCCAGATTTCGGCGTGTGAACGGATATGTTTTGCGGGTTCGGTCATGATGCCTCCATACCGCTTTGGCCCCTGCGCCGCTGTGTGCGCAGGGGAGGGACAGAAGCTGGAGCCGGACCGGGCGTGGACTCACATGCTGGCGCTTTGCAGGTGAGGCAATTCCTCGGCAGCATTGGTCAGGATGACTTCATCTTCAGACATTTCCAGAATGGTGCTGAATATTTCCACGCAGAGCACCGGCTTGAGCAAGGCAGCTTGAACTTTGAGATTGAGTATGACATCAGTGTCCGGAAGAAGCTGGAGCGGGTGATCGGGCCTGAACGCGGCCTTGAGTCGCTGCACCGACTTCATGTGTTCTGCGCCGACGTGCTGCTGCAGCAGGTAGACCGGGTGTTCAGGCATGCCGTCCAGCAGATGCAGGAAAGCGCGTGCTCTTTTGTGGTCGCTGCCGGCACTGTACGCTGCGTGACCTGCTGCACCGAGCGCCAGCAGGTACGTCCATTCAGCCAGTTCTTTTTGGATGTTCGGCAGGTGACTTACGCTCCACTCATACTGCGCCGATTGCAGAGCGTGTTTCAGTTCTCCGTACATCTCTGCGCCCAGCTGATCGCACATTTCCAACAGGAACCAGTAGGCCTGGACACTGTGAAAAGTCCGGTCCACAGCGCGCCACATGGGTCGCTCGTACAGTCTCCAGTACGGTGTATATCCGAAATAAGTGCCGCCGCAGCGTAGATTCAGATGGGCAAGGTCGTCGACCATCCGCTGAGCAAGTGGTTGCTCGGTGCTGCGGCTCAGTGCGGTCAGCTGTGTGACGACCGCCGCGAGGTCCAGTGCATCCACATAGAATTTCTCTGGGTCGTACCACCCTTCGGTGGACGCCCGGTAGGCCTGGGCAACGCCAGGCTGCACCAGAACATTCCATAGATGGTGCCAGCGGAGATGGTCGGCCATCGCTATCTGTGTGCGCCGCATGGACCGCCCCAGCGTCAGCAGACCGATGGCACGCTTCTGAAGCGCAGGTTCCTTGAGACTGGCGTTCAGCAGCGCCTGCGCTTCTGCTGCGTATGGGTCGCCCCATAATCCGCGCAGCATGTCGAGGTCGGCTTGCAGCTCTTTGAAGTTCTGCCGGGCTTTCAGAAATTTGCGGAACATGGCCTTACTCTATGCCCCGCGCATGGTCCGGAATCTTGTTCACCCCCGCGTCGACGAAGTACATGGCCTGTTTGGCCCGTGTGTAGGCGACGTATTCAGCGCACTGTTCAGCGTACAGTTCCGCTTCGCTCTGGGCCCTCTCGCAGGGGAACTGTTCAGCAGCCAGAATCCAGACCGTGTCCGCTTCGAGGCCTTTGGCGCCGTGTGCGGTGGTGAGAATCACGCTGGTCTCCTCGTCACCGCTGAACAGGGCCGTGATACTGTTCAGCAGCCCGCCCATCACTGGCTTTTCGGTGTGTTCGCAGACCATGTTCAGCACCGCGTTGCGGTCAGCGATGGTCGCCAGGCGCATTCCGGCGTCCTTGCCGGTCTTTTCTTCCTGCGCTATGGCCCGGTCGCTCAGGTGCTGGCAGTACCCGTCCAGCCGCTCCAGAAAGGTCTTCAGCGGGATGCCGTCGCGGTACTCGCTTCGCTGCACCTGGCCGTCAATAAAGCATGCGGCGTCTTTTGCCATTGCCCTGAGTGTCCGGCTGACGTCCTTCCCGCGGACCAGTGCGGGGACTCCGGCCCCGATCAGCTGGTAACACCACTCCACCAGTGGTGCGTTCGTCCGGGCGATGGCCAGGTCGCCGGGCTGGGCGCAGCGCAGGAACTCCTCGCCGGATACGTTTTCCACGCTGCCTTCTCTCGCGCCCGGTGCGGCCTCGATGACCGGGAAGATGCTGCGGGCCACCTCGATGACCCGTTTTGGGCAGCGGTAGGAAATGCTCAGGGGGTAGGTCTGCGCCCCGAACAGCTGCGCGAACAGATTCATGGCCGCCTGGTCTGCTCCAGTAAAGGCGTAGAGGCTCTGGCGGGGATCGCCCACACCGATGATGCGGCTTCCCTCATGGGTGACGGACCTCAGCAGCTTCAGCTGGCCCCGGCTCAGGTCCTGCAGCTCGTCGATCAGCAGCAGGTCATAGGGCTCATTCAGCGTCCACCCGTTCAGGCTGGGGGCCAAAGTCTGGTCCAGAAAGGAGCGTACGCCTCCTGGTTTGACCATTGAAGTGCCTTCGCGCAAAATCCGGTGGGTCAGCGCGTAAAACGTGTCCTCCGCGCCGGCGATGGGGGCGTCCACCAGCGTCATGTACTCGGCCCAGTCCTCACGGGTCATGTCCAGGCCCAGATCGTGGCCGACATGCAGGTCCAGGCACGACAGGACCCGTTCTTGCAGCTCGCGCTGCACTTTGGGTTCCCGCTTGACCGCGTGGACGTGTTCCTCGGTCAGCAGCTCGTACTTCTTCGGTTCAAAGGTGATGCCAGGGCATTCCTGACGCACGATCAGGTCCCCCAGCGAGCTGACTGTCCGGACGTCGAAATTGGGAGGAAATCGCTTCTTGACCTCCTTGACAATGTGTTTGTTGAAGGCCAGCATGCCGTTCTTGCCGCCAAGAACGCGCAGTCGGCCCAGTTCGTCGGCAATCATCTCCAGCAGCGTGGTTTTGCCGCTGCCGGGGCCGGCCAGGATGATCATGCGCCGCTGGGTCTGCAGGTCCTGCAGCACAGCCTGCTGTTCGGCGCTCGGCTCACGTTTTTCCCGCACGACGACTTTGCCCTTTGCGCCGCGGCGAACCTCTTCCAGATGGTCGAATAGAGTGGTCATAAAGCCTCAGAGTGCCGTTCAGGCGAGGGATGTGTTCTTGCGGGTGCTGGATTTAGAGCCAGTGGTTTTCGGGCGGCTGGCCCGCTGACCTCTTACGGCCTGTCCATTCATCAACCGCTCCAGATTCTTTTCGGTCAGTTCCTCGGACAGCACTTTTTCGTGCAGTATGGCGGTCCGTCCCTGATAGCTTAGGGTCACCTCACTGTTTTTGCTGCTCAGCACGGCTCCTGGAAAGCCGGGCACGGCCACTTGTGGGGCGGCCACGCCTGCTTGCGCGATGGATAAGGCCAGACCGTTTTTCCAGACCGTGTCGAGGTACGTGGTGGCCCGCAGCTCCCCCCCTGCGATGCGGTCAAGGTCTTCTTCCATGCGGGCGGTGAAGTGCCGGTCCACGATGCTGGGCAGCTGCACGCTCAGGTAGCCGGTGGCCACCAGTCCGAGCGGTGTGACGTGCAGCGCCCCTTTTTCGTTGACCACATAGCCGCGGTTCTGGAGTGTTCCCAGGATGCTGGGATATGTCGAGGGTCTACCGATGCCCACTTTCTCCAGCGCAGCGATCAGCTTGCCTTCGGTAAAGCGGGCTGGGGGCTTGCTCTGGGCGCTGGTGACCTCTGCGCCGACACACGGTATGCTCTGCTGCTTTTGCAAGGCGGGCAGTGAGGCGTCCTCCTCCCCGTCTTCTTCGTCTTTCAGCAACTGCAGGTAGCCGGGGTCGGTGATGACCGTTCCGGCAGCGGCCAGCAGGTGCCCTTTTCCGCTGTCCAGCAGGACGCTGGTGCGTTCCCCGGCGGCGTCTTTCATCAGCGAGGCCAGCGTCGTTTCGTAGATCAGCCGGTAGAGGGCCAGCTCGTCTCCCTCAAGGCCCGTTTGCTCTGGGGCCGTGAATTCAGTCGGCCGAATGGCTTCATGTGCTTCCTGGGCGTTGCCTTTCGCCGCGTGCCGGCGCACCTGTTCGGGGAGCACCTGCGCCCCGAACAGCTCCCGCAGTACGTTTTGGCCCAAACGGACCGCCTCGTCGCTCAGGGCCGGGCTGTCGGTCCGAATGTAGGTGATGAGGCCCTGCTCGTAAAGACGCTGGGCGGTGTCGGCTGTCTTTTTAGCGCTGAACTTCAGTTTGCTGGCCGCCTGCTGTAGGGCACTGGTGGTCAGCGGAGCGGGAGCGCGGCGCACCAGTGGCTTCTTCGAGACCTGCACCACCGTGAGCGAGGAGTTCGTGAGGATGCCTGCCGCCTCTTTGGCCTGGGCGCTGCTTAGCAGCAGATGCTCCTGCGCGTCCGCTTTAAGTGCGCCGTCCGGGCCGAACGACGCCGGGGTGGCGATGGTCTGTGTGCCGAGGCGAATCAGTGTGGCCTGAAACTCCGGGGCCGTGCCGATGCGGACCTTGACCCCGTTCACGCTGGCACTTGCAAAGCCCATGCGTGCGTGCTCACGGCCTGCGAGCATCATCAGCGCCGCCGACTGGACCCGTCCTGCCGAGTGCGAGCGGCGCTTGTCGCTCGTGCCCAGTGCCTTCGAGACCAGCGGGCTGGAGCCGTAGCCCACCAGCCGGTCCAGGATGCGGCGAGATTCCTGGGCAGCGACCAGGTTCATGTCGATACTTCGTGGGTTGGCGATGGCCTTTTTGATGGCGGTTTCCGTGATCTCCTGGTAGGTGACCCGTTTTGGCGCTTTCAGTCCCAGCTCCTGTGCGAGGTGCCACGCGATGCTCTCCCCTTCCCTGTCCGGGTCGGTGGCCAGCAGCACTTCGTCAGCGTCCTTGCAGGCATGTTTCAGGTCACGGATGATCTTTTTCTTGTCTTCGTACACCAAATAGACCGTGCGGTAATTTCCCTCCACGTCTACCCCGAGGTTGATCCAGGGCAGTGCCCGGTACTTCTCCGGAATGGTCTGCCCGCTGCCGGGCAGGTCGCGTACGTGGCCCACACTGGCCCGAACGGTCCATCCGCTGCCGAGAAAGCCCTGAATCTTTTTGGCCTTGGCCGGCGACTCGACGATCAGGAGGTTCAAAGTGTTTCCTCCAGGCTTCTGGCGGCATGTTCGAGCAGCAAAGGGAGCGGGCCCTGCAGGGTTTTCAGGTGGGAGCCGTCTTCCGCTGTCAGTTCGGCCCGGTTGTGTTGCGGGTAGCTGAGATGTCCTCGCGTTTGGTTGCTGGTCAGCTGGATCAGGAATCCTTCAGGCTGGGTCCAGACGTCGTACTGGGTGGTGCTGAGATAAGGCAAGTCCGGCATGCTTTCATGGTGCCTGTAAATCCGGTTGGTCTGGCGCGAGGTTCCGTTCAACCCGTGTTCGCAGCTTGGTCAGTCGTTTGAGTTGCTGCTGTCCGGCGGCGCGGGTCCAGGCATGACGTTGCCCGGCTGAATGGAAGCTCTCTTTGGCACGGGTGAGGGCAGTGTAAGCCAGATTACGTGTCAGCATTCGTCCGTGAACGTCACTGAGGACGCCGATTACCACAGGCCACTCGCTGCCTTGTGAGCGGTGAATTGTCAGGGCGTAAGCGAGCTGCAGATCAAAGGCCTCCTTGCCTTTGATGGTGATCACTTCCCCGTCGAAGATCACCTTCATTTCTTTGTCTTTGACCTCTATGACTTCACCGATCATGCCATTGAAGATCCCGAGGTCGTAATTGTTTCTGGTCTGCACGACAGGATCACCGCTGCGGCAGGTGCTGCCGGCAATCGTGATTTCTTGCCGTCCCCGGGCCGGATTGAAATGGGCCTGCATCGCTTCGTTCAGGGCTTCGGTTCCCGCAGGTCCTTTTTTCATCGGTGCCAGGATCTGGGCCTTGCTGGGGCCGCCCAGGGAGGCGACCAGTTGACAGACCACGTCAGGCAGACGTTCAGCGCGCGCTTCGGTGTGGTTGAGCAAGTGGTTGGCGGGCGCTGCATTCTCTGGGAAGTCTGGGGCTTGCCCGCTTTGCAGGGCGTGAGCGGCGCTGATGATGGGGTTCTTGGCGGCTTGCCGGAAGACCTGGGTTAGTGTGGCTGTTGGGACCAGATGAAGCAGGTTGTTCAGCGGTTCACCGGCTTCGACGGGGGGCAGCTGTGCCGCGTCGCCGAGGAGGATGACCCGTGTGCCGCGTCCGGTGGCTGCCAGAAGGTGGTAACTCAGCGACTGGCCCATCATTGAGGTTTCATCGACGATCAATACGTCCACGTTCAGCGGGCAGTGCTCGTTGTGGTAAAAGTCCTTTCCTGTGCTGCCCAGCAGACGGTGAATCGTCACAGCTTCTTGGCCAGTCGTTTCTTCCAGACGCTTTGCTGCTTTGCCTGTTGGGGCGGCCAGGGCCACACTGAGGCGCGAGTGATGGGCCACTTTTAACATGGCTCCCACAGTGGTGGTTTTACCGGTACCGGGTCCGCCGGTCAGGATGCACAGGCGGTGGTTGGCCGGCAACTCCAGCGCGGCCCGCTGCTCCTCAGACAGGTGCTTGCCGATGTCTGCTGGAATGCTCCAATTGCTCTGAGGTGGCGTGCTGAGCAGTTCCGTGATGTGTTTGGCAAGCTCGACTTCCTGTTTCCATGTGGATTTGAGGTACAGGGCCCTTTCTTCTCCCTCATAGGTTTCTGAGATGATGTGCCCCGCATCTGTGGTCATGGTCAGCGCCGCTTCGGCTTCTTGTTCGGTGCAGCCCGTGAAGTGTTGAATGCCTCCTATCACGCGGGAGTGAGGCAAGTAGGTGTGGCCCTGCGACTGCTCGGCTGTTTCGAGGGCATGCCGGGCTGCTGCGCTCAGCCGCCGCGGGTCGTTTGCAGCGTACCCCCGCTCCAGTGCCAGCCGGTCTGCCATGCCAAAGCCGATGCCTTCGACACGCATCAGCGTGTACATGTCGACTTCAAGCTGTTCGAGTGCGGTGTGTCCCAGGTGGTGTTGTACCCGGTTGGCCAGTCTGGGTGACAGTCCCAGTTGCTGAAGTCCAATGATGTTGAGGTGGGCGGCGCGGTAGCTTTTCCACCCTTCGGTGATGCCGGCATACACCGTGCGGGTGATGCCCTTGATACTTAAGAGTTTTTCTGGATCTTTATCCAGCAGGTCAAATACACCATTGCCGAATTCGTCGGCCAGGGCTTTGCCGATCTTGGGTCCTATGCCTTTGAAGTTGTACTGAAAAAAAGCCGCGATGCTGCCCCTGTCCAGTTGACCGGGTTTGCCCGTAGGTGTCAGCCGCAGGGCACGGTACTGGTATCCCCAGCGTGCGTTTTTCTCTTTTGTAAGTTCGGCCTCGAAGCCGTCGTACACATCGATGACCGGCATGTGCCCCACCACTGTGGCATCTGGTATGGCTACGCCTTCAATGATGAGGTCGGCCGTGATGACGCAATACTCTTTATCGTCTGAAACGTAGCGTACCTGCACAACGGTGCCATTGGCTTTGAATGTCTGAGTCATGGGAGTCCTTAAAGGGTGGGTCTTGGCGACCACCAACATAGAGCTGCTGAACCTGCTGCGCTGAGTGTGAGGGCCAGATAAAAAAAGGCCCCGGCAAGCACCGGGGCCAGACAGGTGTGAGGTTTAGGCGCGGCTGGCGGCCTGCATAGGCACGCCTTGGCGAGAAGGGGCCTGCGCCGCGCGTTCATCCCTGCGGGCCGGGTTTTGCTGGGTGCTCTGCGTCTGTGCCGGTTTGGCAAAGCGCTCCTGACGTTTGCCGCCACGGAACATGGCCAGCGTCACGTACTCAATTTCGCCGTCCCCTTTTTCCCGCAGATGCTCGGGGTCGGTGGGTTTGGCACCACGGCTGTACTTGACGGCTTTGGGCAGCTTCAGTTTGCGGCTGTCGACCGCTTCCAGCTCGCGGCGGCGGTAGGCATGGCCCCGGTGCAGAATCATGGTCTCGCCTTCGGGGTTGGTCCATTCGCGGGCACCGATCAGCGCCCAGTCGAAGTCGTCGCTGTTGTCCAGGGGGAACTGATAGCCGCCGGCGGGCACCTCGCCCGAGGTCCAGCCCAGGCGGCCATAGTGGCGCTGAATGTCCAGTACCTGCTCAGGACGCTCTACGTCTACGGTGACTTTCGCTCCCAGATCGGTGGTGAATTCGATGTGAATCATTGCTCCTCCATGTGGCTGTAAGCCTGCGCGTCTTCTTCGAAAATTTCGGTGATGTTAAAGCCGTCGGAAGAGGTTTCTCCGTACTGATCTTCGTAGTCCCCGTTCAGGTCGTTCTCGCGGATCTTCGTCTCGACGTCTTCGTCGCTGAGAGGGGTTTCGGACTCGACGGTCACTTTGATGAGGGCCGCTTTGGTCGCGGTCACGGTGCGGTGGTATCGGTACATGACTCTCCTTGTGGGCGCTGCTGAATTGACGGAACCGTGTGGTTCGGTCTGCGCCCTATCCGTTTTCTGTTCCCGCGGAGGGGGAGGGAAAGAGGGGGCAGGGGCGGGGTCTTCTCCCCCGCCCTTTGCTGCTCAGGCCGCTTTCACGCGGCTTTTGATCAGGTTTGCGCCGATGGACTGCGCGGCCACCTGAGCGAACTGCTCTTTCAGGGCGTCGCTTTCCTTGACCGCCAACAGGCGTTCGCGGCCTTTCGGGCTGGCGCACAGCACCGCCACGCCGAGGATGCTCAGGTGTGAGCCGTCCGGACGGACCATGACGTGCAGCACCGTGGCCCCCTGGTTGAGGTGACTGCGCACGGTATACGCCTCTGGGCGGTCCAGCAGTTCCCAGGCATTGCCGTGAAGGCAAATCGTCAGGACGCCTTCTTGGTCCTTGGGCTTGAGGGCCGCGCCCTGCGGATTGATGATGTGAATCTTTGCCTGCGCGTCCCAGGACATGGTGGTGGACTGGGCCAGGCTTTCCTCCTGGTAATGCTCAGGGTAAGGGCTGGGCTTGAGCGGCAAGCCTCGTAGGCTGCGAATGTCCTTGTTCAGGTGGACACCGCCTGGGCTGACCAGCGTGGCCTCTTCACTGCCGAAGGACGTGACTTCCCAGGTCTCTCCGTCTATGTCCACCTGCAGCCCGATGTGCAGTGGCAGCTCTCCATAGATGGCGATTTCACCGCGGTACTTCAGCAGTTTCCCGAAGGGGAAGTCCTTCAGTCGCTCCACGTCCTGACTGAGCCGGGCAAAGGCCCGCTGCTTTTGCGTCACCAGGGTGTGGTCGTTGGCCGTCCAGCCCAGTTTGCGTTCATTGGCGATGTGGACCGTACTTCTGAGCGAGTTGCGAACGGCAATGGCCGCGCTGAGCGTTTCCATCTGCCGGCGCAGCTGCGCCTTGGCCGTCAGTTCGCTCAGATGGCCGCGTTTCTCGTCGATCTGGGCTTTGGTGGCGTCCGGGTCGTCGGACATCAGCAGGGCCATCTGCTCGCCGTTGAACCCCCCAGCGGTGTTGCTCAGCTCATCCGCGTCGCCCCACAACTCCTGCTGCCACGCTTTCTTGCCCGACATGATGGTGTAGGTCATGGAATCGAACGATCCCCGCTGCAGCAGGTAGATGTTGCGGAGCTTCTTCAGGGTGTTGCCCTGGCGAGCGCCGCGTCCGGTGCGTTGGCGGATTTCTTCGAAGTTCCACGGAATGTCGGCGTTGATGATCATGCCGGTGCCGTACTGCAGGTTGAAGCCCTGGCCCAGCACGTCGGTCCCCAGAATCAGGGTCAGGTCGCCGAAGTTGTACCGGTCCTGGAGGTCCTGGCGCTCCACGCTGGATTTGTGGGTGTGGCTGGAGACGATCTCGATTTCCCTGGCCGGGTACCCGCGGGCGACCAGCACTTCCTTGAGGCGCTCGAACGCTCCCCCCTGCTCCCCGATGCTCATGAACACGATGGCCTTGTGGCCTTCGGCGCGGTTTTGCTGCACCAGTTCTGCAATGGCTTCAAAGCGCGGATTGGCACAGTCCAGTCCCATCAGCGCAGGCTCCACGGTCAGCTTGCGCATCTTGGCCATGATGGCGAACGGGTGCTTGTCGCCCCGCGCCCTGGGATCAGCGGACCGCGCTTCGGCCCGCAGCTGGGCGTAGGCGGCCGATTGCTCGGGGTGCATGTCGATCATGACCTCTTCTGCCTCAGCTTTGGGTACGTCCAGGGGCGTGCCGTCCGCTTTGACCACTTCTGGATCGCCGTAGCTGCGGGTGATCACATAGCCGGAAATGATGCCGCGAAGTTCTTTCAGGCGCTGGAAACCCGTCACACAGGGCCGAATGTTCACTTCACCGTCGCGCCCGGCAATGATGTCCGGCTCGATACGCAGGTACTGCTCGACCAGGACTTCCTGGCTGAGCAGCCCGTAATTCGGCAGGTCGTCGGTGACCTGCGAGAGCATCGAGAACACTTCCATCGGTGAGTTCTTGACCCAGCTGGCGGTGAACAGATAGGTCTGCCCCCCCTGCTCGCGGATGTACCTTCCCTTGTGCTGTGCATCAATGGCCCGCTGCGCTGTGCCGCCGCTGCCCAGGAACTGCGGCTTCTCTCCAAAGACGCTCGGTGCGTCATAGATGTTGCGCAGTTCATGGCCCTCATCGTGCGCGATGAAGTCACAGCCCAGCATCTCGAAGCTCAGGTCGCCTGGGTGCGCCACCTTGACCTTGGACATCAGCAGGCCAAAGGTTTCGGTTTCCCGGACCAGCTGGTCGCGTTTCTTGTGCTTCTTCCCGTCTGCGGCGTCGTAGCGGTCCTGGACAGTCAGGTCCCGCATCACCTGGGGGTCGGTTCTGAGCATTCGCTCACGGGTATCACGCTGCATGCCGATGCCGGTGAAGCTCTCCCGGCTCATGATGATCAGGTCGGTGGTCCCTGCGGCGAGCTGGGCGATCTTGGCCTTTTTGATCTCAGGGCTGTCCTCGGTCCATTCCTGGATCGGTTCGCCCTGGTCATCAATCATCACTGATCCGTCCAGCTTGCGTTTGTACACCGGCTTGCCCTCCCGGTCCACCTTGGGGGTCATGCCCACGATGGTGACCCGCCAAGACGGCAAGGCGCGCTGCACGCTGACGGCCCAGTTGGACACCAGGCCAGCCGGAACGCAGATGATGGGCCGCCGTGCCCGCCCGCACTGCTTGAGGTACGCCACCAGCAACAGCGTTTCAAAGGTCTTGCCCAGACCGACGTCGTAGTTGTTGATGATGCCGGCGACTGCGGCCATAATCCGCACGTCCGCAGCCTGATACGGGTGCGGCGTGGGCCCGCGCCAGTCTGTGATGTTCAGCGGGCGGGTGCTGCCCTGTGCCCTCACGTTCGCCCCACGTGTCCAGGTGTAGGCCTCTTCCATCTCCTGCACGAATTCGCTGTCTGCCAGCCACCCTGAGAAGTGGTTTTGCACTGCGTCCTCGTAGGCCTGGGCGTCATCAATGACCACAGCCCGCGCGGCGGCTTGCTCCTCGCGGGTCATCTTGCTTTTGTCCTCAATGCGCTCCAGCTGGGTTTTGTGATTCAGGTACGCTTCAAGCGCCTGTGCCCGCTGCTGGTTGAACTGCGCGGCAGCGGCCTGACCTTCTTTGTCAGCACCGCCACGCCGGCTCAGCTGCACCGCTCCTCGCTCACGGATGACGCTGACCAGTGGCTCCTCATCTTTGAGGCTGCCAAGATAAGCGTTCACCCAGGCTTCCAGGATATGGACCGGAATCACGGGATCGCGTGGCGAGAGACGGATATCGTTGATGGGCACCCGGCGCACCAGCGACAGGAAGGTGTCGGCCTGCCGCAGCAGTGCTTCGCGTTCATACCCCCCGTACCCCTGCGCCTGCTTCTGGGCCAGCTCGGCACGCAGCAGGGCGTTGCCCGCGAAGTAAACTCCTTTTTCCACCCACAGTTCTCCAGTAAAGGCAAAGTGGGTTTTCAGGAGCTTTTCCGCGTCGCTTTGTGAGATGCCCGCGTACTGCATCAGGTTGGCCTCGGTCAGCGCCAGCAGGTCGGCCAGTTGCAGTGCGGTTTCCAGTGGTGTACCGGGGGTCAGAGGCAGCTCAACCTTCTTGGGTTCAGGAAGCTTGAGCCCCTCTTCTCCCAGGCTGGCCAGCAGGAGACCGAACAGCGGGTAATTGTGGCTGAGGCGGGTAAGCTGCTTGACTGGGTAAGGCCCATGCTTGCGCTGGAACTCCCGGTCCAGGAGTTCGACCTGCCCGCGCAGTTTGGGTGCCTCGGTGCGGTTTTGGTTCAGTGCGTCGAGATAGAAGTTCAGTTCTTGCGTGACGCGCATGGCGTCCTTGATGATGGGTGAACCGAAATCGTCGACCGGCTGCCACTGGCCCAGGCGGAAGACGAAGCGTCCTCCTGCGGTTTTGGTGCCGTCCGCAATGGCATGCAGCGGTGCCTGGGCGGCACGGATGGCTGCTTTGTCGGCCAGTTGGGGCACGCGAATCCGGATGGTCCCCAGCACGCTGTTCAGGCTGACCGCTTTCGCTTTCTGCGCGGCGATTCCCTGCTCTGCCGCTGTGCTCAGGGAGGACTCGCTGATGTCACCTTCCAGCAACGGTTGACCGTACCGCCCGTACGTGATGAGGTGAGCACTGCTCAGGCGGCAGCTTGCGCTCCAGCTGCTCAGGGCGTACTCTCGCTGACCGTCCTTGCCGTTGTCCATGACCACGCTTTCACCCTGAATGAACTTCTGGATGAGCTGACGCTGGATCATGTCCTGGCTGTAATCCACCATCAGTGTGGTCAGTTCCTCATCGGTGAGTTCTTCCACAGCTTCGGCCACACCCACGTCGTGCCGGCGCAGCAGGGCAATGACGGTGGTGATGCCGGCCCCGCTGGCCTTGAACGCGCCGGTGGGCACAGCGATGAGATGCAGAGGCAGTGTGGTGGCCAGCAGTTCGCGCCGGAACGCCTGGTGCTGTTCCCCATAGAACAGGTTCAGCGGCAAGACGGCGGCGATCAGTCCCCCGTGGCTGACGCGGCGAATGGTCTGACGCATGATGTACCGTTCAGAGCGGCTTTCTTCCGGTTCATGCAGGTCGCGGGTGTTGCCGCGGTTGCCGAACGGGGGGTTCATGATGGCCATGTCGAAGCTGGGCACGCTGGAGCGGGTGGTGAAGCGCTCGAACGGCACTGCATAGATGGCCGCGTGCGGCAGGATTTTTTCGGCAATCAGTGCCGCGTCCTTGTCGTACTCCACGCCGGTCAGTTCGGTGTGTTCCGGTGCCCCGATCAGCAGCGCGCCGCTGCCGCACGTGGGGTCCAGCACCCGCGCCCTATAGGGCCGCTTTTTGCTGGGCTTCTTCATGCCTGCTTCCAGCATTTGCCACATCAGCTTCGCCAGGGCCTGTGGGGTGTAATAGGCGTCGATGCTTTCCCCGATGCCGCCTCCACCGGAGTACCGGCGCAGGATGTCTTGGTCGGGTTCGCGTTTGCGGGCTTCTTCCAGAGCCAGTGCGTTGGCTGTGCGGCGGGCCTGTTCGCCTGCCCCGGTGAGTTCGACGCCCATCGGCGTTGGTGTGGGCAGGGGGCTGAGGCCTGGCTGAATCACCATGTCAGGGTTTTCACCTGTGCTGGACAGCAGTTCGCTGTTCATCTGCTCAGGCAGAGCGGGCACGGCAGGGCGGGACTTGCTCAGGTGCAGCCGGGGAAAGAGATTCGGCGTGTTCAGGCCGAACAGGGCGAGGAAACCGGTCAGGACCTCAAGCGCGTAGGAAGTATTCATAAGCCGCCGGTCACGGTGCGGGCATGGCGCAGCCATGCTCCCGCCCGTGAGGGACATCTTTGTTCAGGCCAGCGCCTGCATCCGCTTACGCTGGATGTGGGTCTTGATGGTGCGGGCAATGTCTTGCAGGTCCATCACCGGCATGGTGTAACCGAAAGCGGCGGACCACTGCACGCTGTTGAACGCAGCGTCACCAATCAGCACCGGCAACACCATACGGGTCTCGTTCTGCATCAGCGCTGCGCAGTGGGCCTGGTCATACCGGTCAATGGCACCATCACTGATCACCACGATCACTTCTTCTTCACCGGGCTGGGCCGTGTTCAGCAGCAGCATGTCCATTGCTTGTGCGAGGTTGGTGCCTCCTTCGGCGCGGAGCCGTGCAACAGCCCTGTACTGCTCTTTCGTGCTGGTCCCGTAATCCCCGATGGAATACACCTGATCGTTGAACGCCATCAGGTCGGTGCGGCCCTGACTGAGCTCGGCAGCGCGGATGACCATCAGGGCGGCCTGACGCGCGGCTTTGAGCCGGGGTCCTTGCATGCTGCTGGAAATGTCAATCGCCACTTTCAGAACGTAGCGGTCAGGTTTCCCAGGCTTCACGCGGTGGCGGAAGTAACGTTCACGGCCCTGCTCGTAGTGACCGTAGGAGAAGCGGCCTTTGGTCCGGTGCGTGCGGGTGCCGGCCGGCCGTGTGGGTGGCGCCAGTGCGGTCGCCAGTGAGCGGGCCAGCCCCTCGATTTCGCGTAGGGGGTCATCTGAAGTCTCTGGGGCCAGCGGCGGCTCTGGCAGCGCTTCGCCGTGACCTGCGCTGCCCGTCGCCTGCTCCTCACCAGCCTCCTCCCCTGCTTGCTCGCTGAGAGGGTGTTGCAGCGAATTGCGCTTTCCTGCATCCGGTCCATTGGCAGTGCTGCGGCGGTCATGTTCTGCAGGGGAATTCTCGCTGCTTTCCGTTTCGCTTCCGGAGCTGAAGTCTTCGCCCGTCTCTTCGCCCGTTTCTTCGCCCGCCTTTTCGCCCGGGCCCTGCCCATCTTCAGACCCAGCCCTGCCAGTCTCGCCGGCTTCTTGCTCGTCAGAGTCGGCATCACTGCTGCCGGAGGCCTTTGAACCATGCTGAGCCTGCGGGGAGCGGGGCGGGCGCTCTTCGGGTTGAGACGCGTTGCTTCCTCCACCGTCGGCACTGGTTTCAGGTGGGGCCGTGCGCTCCTCTTCAGGCAGCAGGTCGATGATCTCTTTGGCAAGTTGCAGCGTGCCGGCACGGTCGCTTTCCCAGGCGGCCTCGACCCGGGGACGGATTTCGTTCTCCCACAGGTCATTGTTGGCTGTGGTAAACGGAACGTCCGGACGGTCGTGCGCCCACCGCCAGACCAGGCAGGCAGTGGGCAGGTCCAACCCCTCAGTCTGGTGCAGACTGAGCATGACATCTCCAAGAAAGGTGAAATCGCTGTACAGTTCCGGGAAACGCCGGACCATGCAGCGTTCCATCCGCTCGTCTTCAAGAATGTTCCAGATATCTCCCAGCAGCGGCTCGGTAGGCCTTGCATCACTGAACTGGACGTGTCCCGCCTCGTGGGTGACTGTCGCCCGCAGCAGCAGGCTGAGGCGGTCATGGTCGTGGCCTGGATCGAAGCGGTGGGTTCCCCGTTTGGTATCAAGGATCTCCCGCAGTTCCGGGTGCAGAATCAGCGTTTTATTCTGGGTACTGATACCGGCAACCACTCCACCCTCTTGAATGTCCAGGCGGTATTCCCGGGTGCGTGCAGCCATGTTGAACAGCGACTGAATCCAGTTGCGCCACTGCAGTTGCTGATGCCACGGCAGCGTGCCGTGTCTGGGTTGATTGAACATGGTGTTGGCCTCCTTTACCGGCCGACCGTATAGGACATGCCACTGATGCACAGCAGGCATAGGCTGATGCCGGAACTGATCAGGCCAGCCGCCGTGCTCTGGGTGCTGAGTTCTTGCACGACCTCTCTGGGGAGAAGACTGGGAAGCAGGCCCAGCAGCGCAGCCACGCAGGCTGCCCAGGCGAAACTGGCACTCAGCTTGTCACGCTGTATCAGCATGGTCAGGGCGTAATAGCCGCCGACCAACATCAGGAAAATCAGCAGGATGCTCATAGCCCCAGCACCTCCTCTTCGATGCGTCGGCGCAGCATTTCTGCTGCCTCGGCATCCAGTACACCGTTCAGGTCGCGTGGTACGCAGTAAGGAATGACGATGCTGTCTACGGCGTCCAGAAAGGCGCTGCTGCGGTCCACGCCGCTCAGTTCCAACGACCGGACCTCCCGGATCAGGGCGATACACTTGCGGGCTTCCAGTGACCGGACCAGCAGGGTACCTTCTGCCTGCAGGGCATCGCGGGTGACCAGTTCCGCTTGATAGGTCAGTGCCGCCAGGTCCGGATCTTCGGCGATTTTGGTGTACAGCGCAGTGGCCTGCCCCTCGTCCGGGTAGGTGTATTCCTGAATCAGATCGATGCGCGACAGAAGCGCCGCGTCAAAACGGTCTGCAGTCTGCAGGTGGTCTGCACCGATGTTGGTCGTCATGACCCACAGCAGATTCTCGTACGGTGCCGGAAGAATGTCACCGTTCGGCAGGCTCAACAGGTAATGCCGGTCGCCTGTCAGTGCGCTTCTCGGAATGCCGATGGCCACTGCCTCTTCCGTACTGACCGTGTCCATCGCGCCGATGATCACGTTCAGGTTCTCCGGGTGGTACCGCAGAACCTCATCGATCAGCAAAAGCGTCTTGCCCTGGCTGGCGCTGACAAACGCGCGCGACAGTGGTCCGTCGATCCACTGTGGACCCTTCTCGGTAGGATAGATCCCGCCAATAAAGTCACGGTCTTCTACGCCGGGGGCACCTTTGGCGATAATCAGCTGCATGCCCTCTTGTACGGCGGTCTGTTTGGCGGTCTCCGTCTTGAAGGTGCCGGGGGGACCGATGAGCAGTGCCGTGCCTCCCCGCTGTGCCAGTCTTGCCAGCCGCTCTTTTGGGCTGCTCAGCTTTCCGGCAGGCTTGGGCCGCAGCAATGTGGCCAGGTTCAGTTGCGTGCCGCCTGCAGGGGATGAAGCTATGGACGGCTGCACCACGATATTCAGCTGGCGCATCTCCCAGTCCAGCGTGTCGCTCAGCCGCAGCAGCGCATTCTTCACCAGGCTGTTGTTGGGGCTGCTGGCCAGTGCGTTCTTGTTGACTGGAAAGGCCAGACTGATCTTGTTCAGGTTCTGAACCAGCGAGAGCAGCGCTTTGTAACTGCGGGGGAGTCGCTCGGTGGTCAGGGCCATGACCAGACCGGTCAGTGGTGTGGTGAGTGCGTGTTCGGCCCTGCGGTCCAGTGGTGTCCACTCCAGGTCCTTGATGTGCAGCAGCGGTGTTCCACCGAGACTGATGGTGGTGCCGCCTTCGGTGCTGCGCAGTTCAACCTGATTGTTCAGCAGGGCAAATGCGGCATTGCCGATGCCTGGAGCGTACATTGTCATTTCCGGGCCACGTTCTTTAAGCTTCTGGGCGTCGGGAATCACGGTGTTCTTGGCAATAAAGTCGAATTCGCTGCTGACTTGGTACGCATTGTCGAGATGGTCGGTTGGATTGAACATGATGTCCCCTTGGGTTTAGAGATGACTGGTGAAGACGGGCAGGGCGGCGCGCCGGGCAATATCCAGGCTCTGCGGATTCGTCTGACCGTTTTTATTGTTAATGACGGTCAGGTTGGAGATGGGGACCTGCATGAACAGTGCCTCGCTCAGTTCCGGCTCGTCATGGCCTGGCCGCAAGGGGAAAACGGTGTACCGTCCACTGGGAATCTTGCGGGTCAGATCGATGTGGTCCGCGTTGGGCAGATGCCAGTGCCAGCCGGCGCACGGTTCGTGTGCACTGTGCCCCTTACCACAGGGGCAAGCAAAGTCCTTGGCGTAGGGCGCCAGTGCCGCCGCATTCCGCAGGTATGCCTGCGGGTGGATCAGGATGAGCGTGCTTTCACGGGTCAACTTCCCAAACTCTGCACTCCGCGGAATCTTGCGCGAAATGCCCATCTGCCGCGCTTCTTCGATAAAGTCTGCTGCACACGGGTAATGCCCAGCTCCCACGATGTCGACGACGTGGTACACCCCCTGGCGCTCAATCAAGGTGATGCCCTGCGCGCAGTACCCGAGCTTCTTCGTGTCAATGGGAATCGGCAGGTCGGTGACAAATTGTTCGACAGGATATTCCGGGGGGAAGCCACACTCGATGTAAATGTGTCCTTCCTGGCGTCCGGCGCCACAGCCGCGTGCGCCACCTTTTGCGCGGGTCAGTTGTACAGTCATAAAACCTCCATGAACCTTGCATCCCGCGTGCCAGCGGGAGGGATTTCAGGTGTAACGCTGTCCCGGTCGGAAGCGGGTCGGTGCCGCCAGGGGAGCGGGCACAGCTGCGGGCTGCGGTCTGCTTTCTTCCGCCTCCCCGCCGCCCAGCAGCCCGGCCAGGTCAAGGCCTTCCCCGTCACCGCTCTCAATCAGCGGCACCTCTTCCCCGCCGCCCAGCAGCCCAGCGAGGTCAAGGCCCTCCCCGTCACCGCTCTCAATCAGCGGCACCTCTTCCCCGCCGCCCAGCAGCCCAGCGAGGTCAAGGCCTTCCCCGTCACCGCTCTCAATCAGCGGCACTTCCTCCCCGCCGCCCAGCAGCCCGGCCAGGTCGAGGCCTTCCCCGTCACCGCTTTCAATCAGCGGCACCTCTTCCCCGCCGCCCAGCAGCCCGGCCAGGTCGAGGCTCGGGGAAGGCATGGTCATTTGCGCGCCAACTTCAGCTGGTGCTTGGGTCAGGACAGTTGAGCTTTCTTCAGTCAGGGTGTGCAGACTGGCGATCAATTCATTCAGGCGGACTCCCTGGATGTTGGCCAGCCGCTGCACTTCCAGGGCCAGGTCGCGCACCGGGTCGGTTACCAGCAGGATTGGCTGCTCGAATTGTTCGAACAGGCCTTCCATAATCTGGCTGCGGTCATCCAGACGGCGGGTGGTGGCTGCTTTCAGGTCGGCGCCCGTGAATTTCTCGCCGCAGTCCAGTTTCGCTTCGGCGGCCATGATGGCCTGAGTGCGGTAACTGCCGTCCAGTTTGGCAAGTTGCATGGCCACGCCTGGTGCGATGCTGATGCCCACATGTTCAAGCAGGCTTTCAGGCAGTTCCATCAGGCGCAGGCGCGCTTTGATGGTCTTCTCGCTGACGTGGACGTTTTCGGCCAGTTCCTTGACGCTGTGGAAATGACCTTCTTCCAGGGCCGTCTGCCAGCTGCGCGCTTCGTCGAGAATATTCGGTCCCCGGCTGGCATTGAGGATCGCGCTCATGGCGGCGATCTGCCCACGGGTACCGTCTGTGATCAGTGCCGGGACTTCCTTGAGGCCGTAAGCGATAGCGGATGCCATGCGGCGGTCACCGTCCACAATCTGATAAGGAATCTGCGAGTCACCCGTAGGCTTGAGCAGCACACTTTGCATCACGCCCTGGGTGGCGATTCCAGGCATCACCGGCGTCCCCTCAGGGGGCGGCATGATCAGCGATACCGGAACTTTCTGGACGGTGGTGTCCAGGGGTTGACTGAAAAGATTGGGAGTCATGGTTTGGGTCATGACCAGTCGGTCCCGCCTCGGCGGGAGGGAAAATCATAATGTCAGCATTGTAGAAGTGGAGTATGGGGGTTTCGCTGCATGATGCGGCTGTCACCGCTTGGCATAATTTCAACATTGTGTAGGTAATGTCTCTGCTTGCAATCCGCTGGTGTATCAATACACTGAAATTATGGAACTCAAATCCAGCGCTATTACGCCAGGTTCTCTGGCCGAAGCCATGTCATCGGCGGACCTCAGCCGCTTACCCCAGATCATCGCGCTGTGCTCGCTGAAAGGCGGGGCAGGGAAGAGCATGTTCTCTGGTCAGCTGGCGGCCGTCCTATCGCAGCATGGGAAGGCGGTCGTTGTGCTGGACTGCGACAATGAAGGCAGCATGTTGAGTGCGCAGCGGGAGGCGGCGAACAGCGGTGTCCCGCTGCCGTTTCCAGTGGAGGTGGGCACGCGTGACGGCTATAAGCGGCGGGCACGTGAGCTGGCAGAAGCGGGGAACATGGTGATTATCGATACGCCGGGCAACTCACGCGAGCTGCTGACTGGAGCGGCGCTGGTCGCGGACCTGGTGGTGGTGCCGGTGTCGCCCAGTGAGTTCGACATTGATCGCCTGGGTGGTCTGCTGGAGGTGCTGGACGATTTGCTGGTGGTCAAGCCGAATTTGAACTACCGTCTGGTACTGAACCGTTATGACGGACTGGCCGACGCACGTTCACTGGACAAGGTCTTGGACGGCCATGGATTGCCCCGTTTTCAGCAGGTGATCAAGGAGTGGACGGTATACCGCAAGTTTGTCCGTGGTCAGGTGCCTGACAAGGCGGCCGATCCGTTTCGGGCACTGTTGCTGGAGATGCTGGACATGGAGGTGCAGGCATGAGCGAGCTGCGTATTCAGGGATTGCTGGACCGCAGCCGTGAGCATGGCCGTGAACGGGGTGAGCGCATTGAGCAGCCCGATTTGACCCAGGCAGTCCGTGAGATTCCGCTGAATCAGATTCGGCCGAACCCCGAGCAGCAACGGCGTTATTTCGCGCAGGATGAACTGCAGCGTCTGGCCACGTCGATTGCTGAGAAAGGGGTGTTACAGCCGGTGCTGCTTCGTCCTTTTGAGCAGCATTATGAAATCGTTTTTGGCGAGCGGCGCTGGCGAGCGGCGCAGCTGGCGGGTCTGGCGTCTATTCCTGCGCAGGTGCGGGAGATGGATGATCAGGAAGCGGCGCTGGCTGGGGCGATTGAAAACCTGCAGCGTGTGGACATCAACCGCTTTGAGGATGTGAATTACAAGTTGCTGCTGTTGGAGATGGAGTTTGAGCAAGACCGGGAGTGGGTGATCAAGATGCTTCACCGGATCTACAACGACGCAGCGAACAATCTGGAGCTGGTGAGGCGTGTGGCGGGTGTGTTTGAGCTGATTGGCAACGAGCACTGGCAGTCTTTTGTAAGCAACGGTTTGCCTGCGTTGAAATTGCCGGAGTCGGTGCTGCAGGCGCTGCTGTCGGGGCAGCTGGACTACACCAAAGCGCTGCTGATCCGGCGGGCTCCGGAAGCGGAGCAGGAGCGGCTGCTCAGGCTCGCGCTGGACGGAGCGACTGCAGAAAAGTTGCGTGAGGAAATGGCCCTGTTGGGTTCTGCAGAGATGACGCAGTCTGCTCAGGAACGGGCGCGGCTGAAATCGGTGCAAAAGCGCCTCACGGTTCGCCGCCTCAAGAAGATGTCTGAAGAGCGCCGCCGGGCAGTGATGGGTTTATTGGACGGGCTGGACCGTCTTCTTGCTCAGGCCGAGCAGGAGGAGATGGAGGCCAGGGCACAGAAAGCGGCCAAGAAGCAGGCACGTTCGGACGCTCACGCTGCAGAGGAGGGTGGCGTACTGGAAACGGCCGGTTCTGGCAATTGATTCAAGAAGGCCAGCATGCCCCGCTTGCACGCAAGTGCTTCGGCGGGCGTGCTGGCCTGAATATGTTGATCTGGATTGAAGCGTGTTCTGGGAAGGTAAACGCCCCCGCTGGGCAGGAGGCTTTTGCCGACTTGAAGGTAGCCGGTGGTCCAACTGGCACGTTCACCCTGGCAGAACCGCGTCATGGCCGTCCATACGGGCAGGATGTTCATGAGCGCGCTGATGTCGTGCGCAAACGAGGGGAAATCCTCTTCCTGGACATAGATGTTCAAGCGGCTCCAAGCTCCCTGACCGCGAACGTGAATGGTGGCCGGCCCAAATGTGCTCCGGTTCCACCGAACCGGCAAGCCGGCGAGTTGACTGTGAATGTCGGTCAATTCCATGTCCCTGACCGCCACCGGCAGGTGAGGGACAAAGGAGCGCCGTCATTCAGGTCAGGCGGTGCCCCGCCTGTATCAGGATGTGGTGCGCGAGACTGACCGGGTTGAGACCTGCCGGATGCATGACGCAGGGAATCCCCTGCTCTTTGGCGGCGTCCCGCAGCGTGTTGTGGGCGTGAGCCATCCAGCGGATAGCGAGAATGACCAAGCGGGTATCGCTTTGCAGCCGCACGGCAGCCTGCATGCCATTGTCATAACGGTCTGAGGAGATCCATTCCAGCTTGATGCCCAGTGCGCGCTCAATGTTCTGATGGTGGGTCGGCAGCACCTCACCGCCCAGCAGAATGACGTGGCCGCCCCGCAGGAGTTCTCTGACTTGCTGGACGTGCGCTGGCCAGCAGGGTTCGGGTGACGGCTCTTTTGCAGGCTGGTCACTGGAGCAAGGCTCGGACTCAGCAGGGGCCTGTGCGGTAAGGTCTGCCGTGGACTGGGATTCAAGTTCTGCCAGCCGTTCAAACCAGTTGCTGTAGCGATGGACCCACGGCGCGTAGTTCTTCGTCTCAGACCAGCGCGGACTCAAGCGACTGAGGGTGCCGCTGGGGGAGAGCATCTTGAACAGTTCGGCCGATGGCAAGCGAATACCTATGGCCCGCAGCTGCGCGGTCAGCTCCAGTGTCAGCTCGCCGGCAATGGCACAGAACTCGTCCAACATCTCGTCCGGCAATTTCGGGTTGATGCGGACCGCGACACACATGCTTTTGAGCATGTTCAGGGTCAGCGTCAGGGTATGGTCCTCACCGTAGACCACGTCCTTCCAGCCGAGAAGTGGATCGATCCCGCTGATCTGGGCGCCCAGCTCGGTTTCGGTGGACAGCGGCATGCCTGGAGCCCTGCGAAACAGCAAGGTGGCTTCCAGGCCGATCAGCTGCGTGAGCAGGCCATTGAGCAAGTGGTGGGTTTCGACGAATTCATCCAGCTGATCGAACCCGGCCCACAGGACCAGGCGCCGCATATGGTCATGGATACTTCCCTGTGCTCGCTCGTTTAGCGTGCTTTCCTTGAGCTGCCACAGGACCTTTTGCAGCACCTGCTTATGATGCTCGGTGCGGATGGTCTGATTGGGTTTGAGCCCTGGTGTCCGGACCGGGCCAGTCACCTCCAACACGCGCTTCAGCAGCTGGTTGACCCGCTGCTTGTCCTCATAGCTGAGCAGTCCGGTTGCCCGCAAGCTGCCGGTGGCTTCAAGGAGGCCTATCACGTCGGCATAGTTCAGGTGTTCCAGAGACAGGAGGTGGTTGAGGGTGAGGCCACTGAGCCACGCTGCAGAGTGGGGTTCACGTTCCATCAGGGGACGCACGTCATCTCTGATCGGGACCGGGCACAGGTCTTCCAGGGGTGGGCGTACTGGATCGAAGTCAGCGCGGGGAGCCGGCAACAGCAATTCACGTAGCTCGTCGTCAGGAACATAAATATCGTGCTGACGGCTCAGCTCCGACAGTTCCTTCCAGATGGTGCCCAGGTCCTGGTAAGCGGCCGGCGGCATGACGACTTCGGTGCTTCTCCTGCCTGTATAGATTTCGGTCACCTCCCCCACCAGGCCACTGTCAGGATACAGGCGGTTCATCCCCATCTGTACGCAGCTGGCCAGCATGATGACGCGGCTGTACTCCTCCTTGAAGCCTTCGTCAAGTTGCCGTGACATCAGGATCAAGGTACTTTGGTGCAGAAGGCAGAAATACAGATAGAGCGTCTCCACTTCTTTGATGCTCGGGAAAACCATAGGGAGGGGGCTTGTTCCCTCAATAACGCCCCGCAGAGGGGATTTGGTCTGTTCCATATGGGCGTTGAGCTTTTCCTGCGCTTCGGCTTGTGCGCGCAGGGCGAACCCGTGGGCAAATGTGGATAGGTCCATAGCGAGGGAAACCTTTCTCTTAGATCAGAACATTCAGCAGTATAGATAGGACGCCTGCACCCAGGATCAGCAGCAACCACACCGCGACCGTGTGTCCCAGGGTGGGCAGGAGCGGCGTCTCATTCATCTGGCTCAGGCCGTAGACGAACAGGCCCATGCTGAGTACAGAGGCCAGCAGCACCGGGCCATCTCCTGGGGTTCCGAACATGCTGATGATCAGCAGCGCCAGCGTGGGTAGCGTGGCAATGGCGGTCACCCCGAGCACCTCGTCGAATTTGGTCGTGGCGCCCAGGCGGCGGCTGATGAGGGTGAAGAGATAGGGAAACACGAGCAGGCTGCCAAGAGCCTGAGAAAAGCTCACCACGCCGGCAAGTACCATCAGTCCGGAGGTCAGGCCACCGGCTGCCGGACTCATGCTGGCCCCGATCAGACTCAGGATGACGTAGAGCACGCCAGCGGCGATGGCAGCCGGAAGCCAGTAAGTGTACACGATGTCCTTGTATTGTTCGGCATTCATGTCTTCCACTGTGCCTGCGAATCTGGTTGGTCAGCTCAGATACTGGGTTTCAAGCTGATGCCCAGGAACGAAGAAGCGTTCCGTGACCCAGACCAGGGCGCCGCTGCTGTAGCGCTGAATGTGCTGGGTCAAGACGGCTTGTGGATCAAGGTGGAGCAGATGCCCCATGCTGCGGGGCATGGGATGTGCACCCAGCTGGGTATGTGTATCCATCAGGCCGACGCCGTGCTTATGTAAAAAGCCCTCAAGCTGCAGTTTGCGCAGGTCTCCGAGGTTGGCGTTGGTGATATGGATCTGCGGGGCGAACAGCTGGCGTTCGAAGCAGACCGCTTTGTCTGCTTGCAGCAGCCGTTCAATCAGGTGGACCTTTTCCGGCCAGTAGACCTGTTCGGTACGCACGCTGTGCGTGATCTGCACAGAGAGGAGGCCAGGGTTCAGGCTCAGGTGTCCCTGATAGGCCAGCTGGCCGGTGGCTGAGATGCCCTTCGAAGGCGCTTTGGTGATCAGTCCCCGGAATTCAAGCTGGTCCAGCAGACGCTGCACCGTGTCCTTTGAGACCTGAAACTCCTCCGCGAGTTCCCGCACGGTGGGTTGTCCAAAGTCTCCGCTGCGGATCCGTATCAGCAATTCTTGCAAGGTGGCATCTTGATCTGTGTGGTGAGCCATGTGAGTTGAGTGTCGCTGAGACTGAAATGACTTTGCAACTCATCCCAGTCCTGTGCTGAGGCCGGGACGTAACAGAGCATCAGCCTGAGTGCCGTAACTGGAGAGCAGCTCAGGGCCCGTTCACAGCTGGCAGGGGAGGGGAGATGGTAGGCCAGAAATTGCGGGTGGTGCCGCGCCAGACTGACCGTGTAAAGGTGCTGTTCCATGCGCTTGGCGCTGCGCCGCAAACGGCGCGAGGGAGCCGATGTCTGCTGGACAGCGCCTTATCAAACCGGGTCTGCCGGACCCTTCTGCCATCCGGGGTGCTCCGCGAAAGCAAGCCGGAACACCAGCTGAATCATCGCGAGGCCGGGCCAACTTCGAGTGTACTGGTCATTCCCAAGCCCATGAAGCATCGTGTTGCGAACATTGAGACTTTCCGTATCAAGTACGCGTTTGGCATCCGCCATCAGGTCTTTCCCGAACATGCGTTCCAATTCTGGGTAAAGTTCTCCCTGAGGTTCCAGTATGGTGCCCAGTGTGGTCTGCATCTGGCTTTGAGACGCTGTGGTATATGGAGCCAGCTTGCCTGCTGACTGCAGCGCCCTACGGAAGATGGCCTCGGGCATGGGGGCCAGCATGCTGGCTGCCACCAGGTAATCGTTATGTAGGGCAAATATCAGGCCTACAGTGACCTGTGAACTGTAATTTGAAGGGACGGCCGGATTTGCCTTCACAAGCGCGGAGATGTCTTCTTCTTCCGGCGTCCAGCGTGCCCCGGTAGCGCTCCACAGATGACAGTTCAGCATTGCTGAGAGTTGGGCGTGCTGCTGCATCTCGCCGAGTGTGAAGCCTACTTCACCTGTTTTTCCCGTGGAATTGACCACTTCACCATTCACACCAAGATGAAACTGTCCAAACAGACGTGACAAAGATTGTGATTGCGATGAATTTTCTACTTGTGGGTACACCGCATGATAACTGGCAATTTTTTTCAGACATTCTTCTAAAGAGGAAAGCTGATTCAACTGCAGAGCCTCTTTACGGGCAATTTCCTTGAAGTCGTCAGCTTCTGTGTACATTGGCTTCATCTTTCCCACGATGGCCGGGGTAAGTGCGTGGCCTTTAAGCTGCATCCGTTGTGCCTCCTTACGCATTCCCAGGTCCAAGTAAAGCCGTTCAGCATTCATATAAGCCTTCTTGGCATGTATCGGATTGTCTTGCGCGTTGGCGTCTGCCATGTCGACCAATACTTGTGCAGTGTTTTCGCGTGCTGCCTGTTTTTCTACAGGGCCGCATTGTGAAGCAAGCTCCTCGCGCAGCTGCGCCAGCGTGGATCTCCAGACATGATTTCCGGCAGCCAACTGTTCTTCAGCCAGCTGAGCAGTCCAAGACAAGAGCTCAGGTATGGGCACTGTGCCGTCTGCTTTCTTCTGGGTGCTGATCAGCATGTTTAAGAAGGTGCAGCGTACATTCAGCTCAACGCTGGTGTCCTGAACCACATGAAATGCTTGCTGCTGCGCCCCGATATAGATGGGATGACCGCCGGGATGCCGGGCATACACTCCACTCAACCGCAGGGCCCGTTCAACCGTGCTGAGGCCACTGTCGGCATCTTGTTTGTCTCGACCCTGGAAGTACTTGAGATACGCTTTGGCTGCCTCAATGGCATGGTTGGGGTTCACCTTGCCGGGCCGCAACGCCCACAGTATTTCGTAGGCGCGCGCCCTGATGCCGTCATGTTCTATGTCTGGTGCCAGGTTTTCAAGGAGATCCAGGTCGTCTTCGGAAAAAGGCCGCACAGGCTGAAAGGTTGTTGCCCGGTCACTGCTGCTGATCTGTGGAAACATGCAGTACAGCAGGCTGTTGAGTGTGCAGAGTGCATTTTGCGTTTCGTCATCCTCTTCAGTAGGGACATCCAGGGGTTGCTGCAGACCCATGTGGGTCGTGAATGATTTGGAAGCATTCAGTCTGGACAGCACTGTTGCGCGTGTGGCAGGTGACAGACACATGCTTACAGCTTATCTGTTATGGGAGTACCAGCAGGTTATCGGCTGATCTCAACGTACTGTTTGCCCTGAGTGTTCCAGAGGATGTTGAAGTCATGGCTGGTCAGGGCCGTCAGTGGTCCGGAGAGCGGATCGTTCAGGTAGAACAGGTCGCGGCCCCGGTCATAGCCCGTCACCACGCGAAAATGGGGTGTCTTGCCCACGACGCTGTGCCACTGAAGCACCAGGACCGGTCCCTTCGAGACCGCACGTTTCATGTCCTCGACCGTGCCCCCCCTTTTGTGGCTGACCTTGAAGCCGAGGTCTTTCAGCAGCTTCACGCCGCTTTCCACCGTCATGTACCCGCCGTTCGGCCGCAGGCGGCGCTGGTACTGACTTTGCGGCACCTTCATTCCGTAGTGACCCAAGATGGCCGAGATCGACGCGGGGCCACAGTTGTTCATGGTTTGCCACTCGAAGGTGGTGCGGGCGATGCGGGTCTGGTTGCTGCTGGCTGCGTTGAGACGAAAGCCGAAGTTGGGCACGAACAACCCGCGCTGGAGCTTGCCCGGCTGAGGCGCGGGCATCAGCATGTCGGTGTAGCTGCGCGGGATGACCGGGGTCTGGCGTGAGGAGTTCAGGCCGCCGTCCGGGAGCACCAGTTGCTGGCCGACCTCAAGGTTGGAGTACCGCAGACTGTTGAGGGTGCTCAACTGTTCGACGCTGACGCCCTGGGCCTGAGCGATGCGGCTGAGGGTGTCGCCCCGCTGTACGGTGTAGGTGGCTGCAGAGGCGCTGGGCACAAGCAGGGCCAGCAGAAAAAGTGTGCGTTTCATAGCTCCAGAGTGCCTGCGAATCTGGTTGGTTCTGGCCCCGACAGGCGGACCCTCGCACTGCCTGGGCTACTTCAGAGGTCCATTTTCCCCGGTGGCGAACGCCGCCGGGGCATCACCGCCCGCCGAGGGCGCGGTAGGTGGCGAGGATGCGCTCCACATAGTTGCGGGTCTCGGTGATGTTTGGCACGCAGAGGCACGCTGCGACGCGGTTTGGTCCAGCGTTGTAGGCAGCCAGGGCCAGGTCGACGCGGCCGCCGAAGCGGTCCAGTTGCCGGCGCAAATAGCGGCCACTGCCGATGGCGTTTTGTCTGGGGTCGTACGGGTTGACGCCCAGTTCTGCGGCCGTTCCGGGCATGAGCTGCCCCAGGCCAACCGCACCCTTTGGGGAAACGGCGGAAGCGCAAAAGCGTGACTCGTGGTAGATCAGCGCGATCAGCAGTTGGTCGGGCAGGCCGGCGCGCCGTGCGCCTTCCTGAGCGTAGGACAGGTATGGCTGCGGGACGCTGTATGCCTGTTTGGTGCCAGCGGTGGTGACGTAGGCGGACTGGTGTTCGCAGGCCAGGGCCGAAGCGCAGGAGCCCAGCAGGGCAAGGCAGAGCAAACGTTTCATGACTCTACTTTGACTGTCGGTCTGGTTGGCAGGTTCCCAGCGGACTCATCCCCAGTCCTCATCGTCCCAGTCCCCATCGTTCCAGGCCGGGTCTTCGAGGTCCTCATCAAGGTCGGTGTCCTCATCCTGGGACATGGGTTCTGGAATACCGTGGTCCGGGACATAGATGCCGGCCCACTTTGGCTGGCTGGTGGGTGTCAGCTCAAACTGGATGCCTTCCCAGATGGTGGTGTGGCTGCCGTCGATCAGACTGAAGTCCGTGTCTGTTCTGGCGCGGATCCACAGGTTGCTGTATGTCTGCCGGGTCGGTGCTTGCTGGTCGGTTTCCCGGTCGCTGGGGGGAATCACCACCGGGTACACATCCATGTTCTGCCGCCTGAGCAGTTGCCGCAGCTGGTCGGTCAGTTGATTGTGGCTGCCGAATCCGGGACGCACAGGCATGGGGACCAGCAGGCGCTGCGGACCCAGCTGCAGGCCGCCTCGGAAGTACTCACGGTCAAGGAGTTCAAGCACTGGCTCCAGCGCTGAGGCAGTACAGGAAAACAGGTAAGCACGCATGCTGTTACTTTAACCGTCCGGTGGCGGTGGAGAAGGCAGAAACGGAACTGGTGCTGGAGGAAGACAGATTCATGGACTGACCTCTGCCGGCAGGCGAGGGAGGCCCGCTGCCCGGCAGGCGGATTCTCGCACCGGGCAGCGATACTTCCGAGATTCCTTTTTGGCAGGGGGCCCTGCCCCCTGCCGTACGTCGCGCGGGATGCTTGTCATCCCGCGGGCCGCCCCCGCCCCCCCAGCGCCATGTGCAGGAATGGCCAGGCCTTGCCCACGGCGGCGGTCAGCCGCCGCGACCCTGCCCCGCCCCCCTGGCCGCCGTGAGAAGAAGGCCGCCACTGGACACGCGGGCAAGGCCTGGCCGCCCCCGACATAAAAAAAGCCCCCTGAGCCGGGGGCGGAGGCGTTCATGCCTGCGGAAGGTTGGCGAGGTAAAGCTGCTCCGCTTCGCGGGCCAGCTGCTCAGCGCGTGCCTGCGGCCAGCCCTGTGCGCGGAAGCGGCGGACATTGTTCGAGAACAGCAGGTTGAGGGTGGCCTGCTGGCTGAGTTCCGCGCGCCCCTCTTCCCTCTGGGCGCTGGCCTGCTGCCTGTGGTTTCGCATGTGCCTTCTTCCCAGCGGCGCTGTTCCCGCTGGGAGGGACTGGCCGCCCCCGACATGAAAAAAACCCCCTGAGCCGGGGGCCTTCATCGCGCTCAAAACGGCATGTCGTCTTCGTACGGCGGAAAGTCGTTCAGGCCCTGGTCGATGTCCAGGCCGCCAGAAACTGGGCCGCCGGAGCGGGGCAGGGCACTGCTTGTGCTGGGGGCCGCTGCTGGAGCTGGGGCTGGCTGGCGCACGTCGTCCCCCTGGCGTGCGCGGCCCATCAGGGGGACCAGGGTGGCGGCTTCCACTTTGCTGGTCGAACGCTTATCGCCTTCGTCGTCCGTCCAGGACTCGTTTTTCAGGCGGCCCTTGACCAGCACGGGAGCACCTTTTTTCAGGTCCTGGTGCTGTTCGGCCAGCTCACGCCACAAGACGGCTTTGAAGTAGTGGGCCTTTTCCTGCCACTCGTCCTGCCGGTCCTTCCAGCGCTCATTGGTGGCAATGGTCACTTCCATCACCGCGTCGCCGCTGGAGGTATAGCGCAGCTCGGGATCACGGGTGAGGTTGCCGATGAGGGTGACCTCGTTCATGCCCCCGGCCAGCCGCACGCCGCCGCCCGCGTCTTTGACCAGCTCGCCCTGGCCTTCGAGCAGGTCCAGGCGTTGTGCCCGGATGCGGACGTTGTTGCGTTTTTTGCCGTCTGCCGTCTCGAAGCGGTTATCCTCAAGTTCGCCCTCGACCAGGGCCACGTCTCCGGACCTGTAATCCCGCTCGCCCAGGTATTCGGCGAACTTGCCCAGGGCCGTGACCTGGTGGTAGAAGGGGAGCTTGAGCGCCCTGCCATCGTGTGACGTCTGGTGGGTTTCCCCGGCCACGGTGGCTGTGTAGACGGCGAGACCGCTCTGGGTGTAGCGGAGTTCGGGGTCACGGGCGAGTGCGCCGATCATGATTGCCAGTTTGGTTCCTTGTGCCATATGGACCTCGTTTTGAAGTTGATGTTTCCCGTTTGGGAACGCGTGTGTCTGTCCAGACGGTGCTGTTCCGTCTGGGAGGGGTCAGAGTGCGTCCCCAATGTCTCGGCGCAGGAACTGAAGGTCCTGACGAATCTCACGGGCGTACACCGCAAAGCAGCTGTTGGTGTGCCGCTCAGCCTCGGCAAAAGCAGCGAAGACGTCGCGGAGGGACCGGGCCTGGACGGTGCGTCTCAGGAGCCAGTCCAGCAGAGCGAGGTGTTCCCGCAGCAGTTCGTCATCCGCCCAGGGGCCTGGAGCGTCCAGTTCGCCCATCACCGCCCGCTTTTCCCTATGAATGGCGTCCAGCACGCAGGCCAGATTCATAGCGCCGCTTTCAGATGATCTGCGGCCAGGGTATCGGCAGCCGCGTAGTGCCGGTACAGCTGGTCGGCCGTCTGTTCCAGTTGTCTGCGGGCCGCCGCTTCCGAGGGCGCGCCGGCAATGTCTGGAACCGCGCGGCGAACCAGCTCAGCGGCCTGTCTGGACACGTCGCTGGGCTGCTGCTGCAGTGTCCGCACAGAGGCGTTCAGCCGTTCGGTCATCTGGACGATGCTCATTGCCGGCCTGAGGTGATCAGAAAGGAGCGGTATGGACAGGGAAGCTTCACAGAAGTGGTAGTCATACGCTCTGGCCCCTGGTGCCCCCCAGGCACCGGGAGGGCCAGGTCTGGCCGGTCCCGGCATAAAAAAAGCCCCCGCTTGTGGCGGGGGTGGCAGCGGTCTACTTCCAGGCGGGCAGCTCCAGCAGTTGGCCGTTGCTGGTAAAGCGCAGGACGTGGGGTGTGGCGGCGGGGTTGGCCGGTCCCAGCCGTGCGAGCTGCCGGTAGAACACCTGCCGCCGCGCCAGTGCCAGCCAGTCCTCGCTGGTGATTTCAGCAGCGCGGTCACCGTCCCGTGCGTCTTCGAAGTCCGTTTCCAGACAGTCCAAGCAGCGGGCGGTGCAGCCTTCGAGCGGCGAGCCGCAGGCGGCGCACGTTTCGATGCCCAGCAGCAGGTGGGTCTCGGTCTCGAACTCCTTCAACTCTCGTTCTGAGATGATCATGTCCCGGTCTTCCCAGCGGTGCCGTCTCCGCTGGGAGGGACAGTCAACCGGCGAACATCGTCGCCGCTTTTTCTTTCGACGCGGCGTCCCGCTGCTCGCAGGCCAGCCGGTCGGCACGTTCGTTGTCCGGGTGGCCTGCGTGGCCCCGCACCCACGTGAAGCGGACCTGGTGGGGCTGCGCCGCTTCCAGCAGCGCCTGCCACAGGTCGGCGTTCTTCACCTTCCGGAAGCCTTTTTTGGCCCAGCCGGGCAGCCACTGGGTGAACCCGTCCGCGACGTACTTCGAGTCCGTCACGATCTCGACCTCGCACGGCTGCCTCAGCGCCTGCAGTCCGGCGATCACCGCTGTGAGCTCCATGCGGTTGTTGGTCGTCTCGCAGGCGTACCCGCACACCGCCCGCTCGCGCTCGCCATAGCGCAAAATGGCCGCGTACCCACCGGGGCCGGGGTTTCCACTGCATGCGCCGTCAGTGTGAAGTATGACACTTTTCATATGTCTGCTTCTGCCGCGTGAGCGGCGAGGGGCTTAGGGTCCGGCGCGGCGGTTCCAGCGAAAGACCCGTGGGCGGGCCGGGACCGCCGCGCCGGGGGAGAGCCGTGAGAGAAACGCGCCGCGTTCCCGGAGGCGCCGGGCCACTTCCGCCTGGGCCTGTTCGCGCATGTCCTGTTCGAGGCATGGCCAGCACGCGAGGACGCTGCCGTATGCCTCAGACCCACAGCGGGCGCAGCCGGGCAGGCCCAGCAGCACGTGCGTCTGGGCGCCGAACTCCGAAAGATCTTCAGGGGAGACGGGAGCACTGGCCGGGACGTCGTTCACGTTGTCTTTCAGCATAGTGCTCATGGCTGTTCGTGACCGAAACGTTCGGCACGAAGCTGACTCAGAATCGGCATCATGACCGGGTCGCCGCTCAGGGGCATGCCGGTGCAGTCTTCCTCGTCCCACCTGAATTCGGCTGTGTTGTCCTCGTGGGCCCGCCGGTACAGTCCCCGGCCGTAGGCCTCGTTCTGGCAGCCGTCCACCGTGGTCAGGACCCAGAGCACCTCGCCGCTGCGCCGTAGGGCCAGTAGAGGCTGCATCCTTTCGTGGAGGCTGCCATTCGGGAGGTCCGTCTGGAGACCGATAAACCCAAGGAGGTGTTCTCCCCGGAGCAGGGTCAGTCCGGTGCGGTGCCCGGCCCGCACGACCCCAAGCAGGCATCTGCCCAGCGGACGCAGGTGGATGCCGTCTGGCAGCCGGCTCAGGTGGGCCAGTTCATCGAACGTGAGGCTCAGGTGGCCAAGGACAATCTGTTGTGGGTACATGCCCCTGCTTCTGCTGCGTCAGCAGCAAGGGAGTGGGAGCCGCCGTCAGGAGAAGGCCGCCACTGGATGCGGGGGGGGGCGGGACTGACCGGGCCCGACATAAAAAAAGGCCCCGCTGGGGGGCCGTGGTGGGCTGCTTAGAACGGCATGTCTTCGTCGGCCAGCAGGTCAGGCGCTGCCGCTGCCGGTGCCTGGACCACTTCCGGCCGGGCGCTGCGGCGGCCCTGGCCCTGACGGTCACTCACCTGAGCGCCGCGCTGCAGGGGCAGCAGGTCCAGCGCTTCGATGCGGCTGCTGCGCTGCTTGTTGCCGTCCTTGTCCGTCCACGACTCGTTGCTCAGGCGGCCCGAAATCATCACCGGGTCACCCTTGACCAGGTCCTTGTGCGCCTCGGCCAGCTCGCGCCAGGCACTCACCTCGAAGAAGTGCACCTTTTCCTGACGCTCACCGTCCTTGTCGGTCCAGCGCTCGTTGATGGCGATGGCGAGGTTCAGCACGGCGTCACCGCCCGGCGTATAGCGCAGTTCAGCGTCGCGGGTGAGGTTGCCGCTGACGGTCAGGCTGTTTTGCCCGCCCTTCATCCGGACGCCGCCGCCCTGGTCGGCGACGGTTTCAAACTCGCCGGCCAGCCCCTCAATCTGGCTGATGCGCACGCGGGCCTGGTTGCGCTTCACCCCAGTGCCGTCGGTGTACGCGTTCTGCTCCAGCTTGCCCTGAATCGCTACCGGGCTGCCTGCGGTGTAGCCGCGCTGGGCCACGTACTCGGCGTACCGGCCCAACAGGGTCACGCGGTGATAGAAGGGCAGGCTCAGGGGTTTGCCGTCATGGGTGACGGTGTGTTCTTCACCCGCCACCGTGCCTTCGAAGACGGCCAGGCCGCTTTCGGTGTAACGGAGTTCGGGGTCGCGGGTGAAGCTGCCAGTCAGTTGGATGTTGTTCATGTTCTACCTCTTGGTGTTGGTGTTCCCCTGCTGGGGACGTCGTTCATGTCCCAGACGGTGCCTTGTCCGTCTGGGAGGGTGTCTTTCGGAAACCGGCCCTCAGCTGGCGCTGCCGCTCCGCATGGCCACCGCTCTGGCCTGCATATACGTCCACTCGGCCCGCGGGTCGTAGCCCTGAGCCGCGAGCGCTTTCAGCTGACGCTGACTGGCCGGCTGCGCCCCGATCAGTGTTGCGGCCTGACGCCGGCTCAGCGTAGGCGAGAGCTGATAGCCCAGCTGGCCGAGCAGCCACCGCTGCCGCTCGGTGGCGGGTTTATGGGCACTGACATGCACGGCAGGCAGCGCCGGCGGCGTGAGCAGATCCCTGCCCAGGACACAGACGTCCACGGTCACGTCCCCGTCCAGCTCCCACGGCACGTTTTCGTCGTCCAGTGCGGCCGCTCGGCTGCCCGGCTGGCTGGCCTGCAGCGGGTCCAGTTTGCGGACACTGAACTGCCAATGCGGATCGATCCGCATCCCGCGCGCGATGTTGCCCCCAAGGTCAAGCAGCAGCGCACCCGTCTTGCCTGGTGCCGTGCGCATACCCCGGCCCACGATCTGCGTGAAGTTGACCTGACTGCAGGTCATGACGGCCAGCACGACTGTCTCGGCCTGCGGGGCATCGAAGCCGTAGCTCAGCATCCGGCAGCTGACCAGAATCTCGGTTTCGCCGCGCTGGAACGCCTGGATGCGCTCGTGCCGGTCTGCGTCTTGGCCGGTGACGCTCACCGCCCGCTCCCCGATGGCCTCGGCCAGCTGCCGGGCATGTTTGCGGGTCGCGGCGTATACCAGCGTCTGCCCGCGGGCCTGCGCGCGGATGACCGCGGCGGTGGCGTCCAGCATCTGACGGCTGCCCATGATGGCCGCCACGTCCCCATCATCGTAATCGTCCCCGGCGCGGTTCATCTTTGCCCTGCGCAGCTTGAAGCGCACATCCAGCGCTTCCATCGGAACAATCAATCCCTGCGCGATGGCGTCTGCCACGCCCAGGTCGTAGATCATCCGGCCGAACAATGCCGGCAGCGGCGTGCCGCTGTAGCGCTCTGGCGTGGCGGTCAGCCCGGCGAAGAAGCGCGGACGAAAGTGCCGCATCACCGCTGTGCCCATGCCTGCCCCGAAGATGTGCGCTTCATCGCAGACGATCAGGTCAAAGGTCGTTGGCGGGATTTCCGCGAGGCGGCGTGCCAGGGTCGGCAGTGAAGCGACCGTCCACTTCTCGGCGATGAAGTGTTCCTCGGCCTTGATCACGCCCGTGTGATGACCGGGCCAGGTCTCCTGCAGGGCGTCCAACGTGCCGGAGACCAGGACGTCGGTGTGCGTGATGAACAGGCAGCGCCCGAAGTGGTTGCCCAGCAGCGCGGCAAGCTTGGTTTTGCCCGTCCCGCAGGGAGAGCGCACCAGTCCGGCGCGGTCGCCGTGTTTCATGGCTTCCAGCACGGCCGTCTCGGCATCCGTCTGGTTGGGGCGCGGGGTCATGACCGCTTGCGGGGCCGCTGGTATGCCGGGTTTGGCCCAGCCGCGGCGGATGACCGTTTTGCGTTGCCTGGGCAGCAGCGAGCTGACCCGTTCGATGTTCACTGCGCCTGGGTGTTCATCGAGGTACCGCTGTTCAAGCTGCGCGAGGTGTTCGAGCGGTGCGGCCTCCATGATGCGGCTGCTGAACGCGCCGCCGCTGCGGTCGAAGGCCTGCTGTAAGAAGGGGTTGTGATGCTTGCCTGTTTCCAGGGCGCGGCGGTGCTGCCCGGTGCGCCGCGCGTAGTGTTTCGTGGCTCCGAAATAGGTTTCTCCATCCACGTCCAGGCGGTAGATACATGGCGTGCCGGCGGGCAAGCGGGAGTGGGACTGGTTCATCTGGGACTGGGTCATCTGGGACTGGGTCATCTGGGACTGGGTCATGGAACACTTCCTCTCAGTTCAGAACTCTGGTGCTCTGGCGGTACTGCAGCAGCAGTTCGCGGTAGTGAGCGCGCGGGACGGTGAAGCCTTCTGGGGCCAACGCTGCCCCGCCGCGCCCCTCAGTGAAGGCGGGCAATCTCAGCAGTGGCTGGGCGTCTTTGCTTCTGAGCTGTGTCAGCCAGAACTCTCCGTCCAGGGCGCTCAGCGCGAGGGTGATCTCCAGCCCCCGAATATCGGTAGGGACGTGCAAACCACGCGGAACGCTCCGGGCGGGCGGAATCAACGGGGCCAGCGGCGTGTTCAGCGGGACATGGATGCCGCTGAACGTGACGGTGTGGTCTGGGCAGCTACAGGGCACCGTCTCCGCATGGACGGTGACGTGCCGGCCCTGGCCTCTGAGGGCATTCAGGCCTTCTTGCACGGCATGGATGCGCAGGTGGGCTTCGCTGGTGCGGTTCAGGGTGCCGTACCATTTTTTGCGTTTGCCGGTTTCCTCGCAGTGCAGCAGCGCCGCCCACACGCCGGACTCTTCCCGAATTGCCTGGTCGGTGTAAAGGTGGATTGTCATACTCTTGCTTGCGTCCCGGTGTCCTTTCTGGGGCGAGGGGCTGTTTCCAGGCCAGGGCACCTGAAGACTGTGAACGTCGGCTGCGGGTGCACGGCGGGTCAGGGCGGCCAAGTGAAACGGAGTGAAAAGGGCGGGATGCTTGTCATCCCGCCTGTACGGCACCGCCCCCCCAGCGCCATGTGCAGGAATGGCCAGGCCTTGCCCACGGCGGCGATGGCCGCCGCGACCCTGCCCCGCCGCCGGGGCCACTGGCCGCCCCAGGCATAAAAAAAGCCCCCACACCGGGGGCGGGCCGGTCACTTGACCTGGCTCATGATGGTGATGACGTAGTGCTGGGTTTCAGCAATCGGCGGCACCTGCCCGCCGTGCTCTGCCACCCGGCCCGGCCCGGCGTTGTAGGCCGCCAGCGCCGCCTCCCAGCTGCCAAACTGCCGTTTGAGCCGCGCCAGATATCGGCTGCCCCCGGCCACGTTCTGGTGGGCGTCTTTGGGGTCCACGCCCAGCTCGCGGGCGGTGCCGGGCATCAGCTGCATCAGCCCCATGGCCCCGGCGCTGGACACGGCCCGCTGGCAGAACGAGGACTCCTGCCAGATCTGGGCAAACAGCAGCGGGCGGGGGATGCCCTCGGACTCGCTGTAGAGGTTCACCAGCCGCATGTAGCGGTCGGGCACCACCCGCTTCCCGCCTTCCCAGCGGCCCCGCTCGGTGAGGGGGCAGGCGTCGGCGGGGACCGGACCCTGCATCTGGGGACGCTGCATCTGGGCAGCGGCGGGGGTGCTGAGGGCGAATGCGAACAGAACCATCATGAATCGCTTCATACCGCTGCTGCCCCCCGGTGTTCTTTCCGGGGGAGGGGTTTTACGCATTCATGCGCGGCTGTTCAGAGCGTACTTTGAGCAGATCAAGCAGCGCGCTGCGTTCAGGCGCAGTGCTGGATTCAGGCGCAGTGCCGGATTCAGGCGTGATTTCGCGCTCCTGTTCAGCGCTGTCCCGAAACTGCATGGCCAGTTTAGCGATGTCGACGTACTGCTCAGCGAAGCGTTTGACTTCGGCGCGGATATAGGCGCTGGCCTGCTCGAAGCCGAGTGCGTCAAGGGCCGCGCTGATATCGCTGAGCTGGCGTTCCTGGCCGGCGCCCAGCCGCAGCGCGGGCTGCACGGCGGGGAACAGTTCTCCCGCTGTGCGGATGACCTGACGGTAGCCGCTGTGGTTGGGGTCCAGATCCAGCGCGTCGGCGAGGAATTCTGCTCGCTGCCTGAGGTCGGCGGCCCGGTGTTGACTGCCTTCCGGCAGCATGTTCAACATTTCGGGTGGATACACCGCTTCAGGCGGCGCAGCCCTGAACGGAACGCCGCAGATGCTGACGTGTTCAGTGCTTTCCGTGAACAGAATCAGTGTGCCGCCCCAGCCACGGCGGAGCGTGGGGGTCAGGCCGAGGATGCTGAGCAGCGCGGCGAGGTAATGGATTTCCTCCAGGCCATAGAGGTCGCTCACGGTAAGTGCGTTTTCGTTCATGTGCCTTCTCCCCCGTCAGGGGAGGGGACTGTCCGGCCCGGACATAAAAAAAGCCCCCGCGGGGGGGGCTGAACGCTCAGTACGCGTCCCGGATTTCCCGGCGCAGTTTGCTCTTCGCCCGCTTCTCGCTGCGGGGCGTGTGCCGCGCGGCCTTGCGGGTGCGCATCACTGCTTCATTCTGGAAGCCCCAGTTGCCGTAATCCACCTTCTTCTTCTTTTTGCTCATGGGCCTGCTTCCCCCGGTGCTGTGTCCGGGGGAGGGACAGGGACTGGACTGAGGGTGACAGCGACGCTGCCGAACTTCAGGTTCATGGTGACCTGGTCGGTCTGAACCAACTCCAGAGTGGTCAGGAATTCCATGGTTGTTTGCACGTGCTCCGGGACAATCAGGCGAATCTGGTTGTCGTCGTCCATCAGGTCCGGAAACAGCGCCGCATTCCACTCGTTGCCCCGGTAGGCACTGGGATAGCGGATGGCCACGAAGCCGAGGTCATACGCAATGGCCCCGAGTTCCTGAGTGATGACCCGCTGACCAAGCTGCTGGGTGGTGCGCCAGTCTCCGGTAAGCTCCATAAAGCTGGTGCCCAACGCGGAATAATGGCTGTCGTCGGTGAGGTCCAGCACCCGGTTCAGTCTCACCTCCAGCGGCATGATGGCGTGGCTGGGAAAGGCTGGCGTGGTGAACTCGCGCTGATGTTGCCGGGTGGCCTCCAGCATGGCCAGGTCGGGAGCGGACGCTGCGTAGTACACCTCGGCCAGTCCCTTTGCGGTATAGCGGTTATCCGCCCGCAGCCCACCGATGGCGCTCGTCAGGGTGGGCAGGTAGTCCAGGTTGACATAACGGTAAAGGGTTGCCTTCAGCGTACTCGGCTGGCAACCCTTCAAGGCGCGGCGCAAATTTTTGGCCGACTTCATTTACACGCGGCTTCCTTGCGCGTCTGCTTCAAAAAGGCCTCGTAGTTGTCACGGTAGGCCTTGCCGGTTTTGGCGTTGACGATGACCACGCCGCCCCGCTGATTCGTTTCAGAGAACCGTTCCTGGATGCGGCCTGCGCTAAAGCGCCCAGTGATTGCAGATCGGTGCTGCGGGGTCTTTGCCTTGTCTTTGGCTGTTTTCTTGGCCATGACACTCCCTTCCGTTGAGGGGCATGATACCCCTAAAGGTGAGCAGGGGTTGGTGACCCGGTGCTGAACTGGGGTTCATGCTCCTCCAGCTCTTTTTCCAGCTGCCGGCGCTCGGCGTCGTGCACCCCATAGGTGTCTGAGAACTGCAGCGCCCGCAGGTGTTCCAGGCGCTGCTGCTTGCGCTGGCGTTCCTGGGCGGTCACAGGGCTGGCAGTCACAGGGCTGGCAGTCACAGGGCTGGCAGTCACAGGGCTGGCAGTCACAGGGCCACCACCGCGGTGCGGGCTTCGCCCTTGGTGAAGTAACGGGGTTGGCCCTGAATCACGGAGCGGTCGGTCTTGAGCAGGATGCTGACCGTGACGCCCCCGCCCTGCTTGCCCGAGCGGGCAATGGCGTTCTCGCCCCACATTTCGCACTTGATGAGGTGGCCTTCTTGTTCCCCCTGGCTTCCGGTGCGGTTGCTGGCGACAGTGAACTCGGTGACGGGACCGTACTGGGTGGAACGCGTCTCCGGGTCCTTGAGCAACCGGCCTGAAATGTGGAACTCGTTCATGGCGTCGAGCAGAAGCAGGCGGCCTTGTTCGTCCTGCATGGCCTGTGCGCCCTGCAGCCGCGTGAAGCTCAGGCCACGGGCAATGAGTTTGCTGCGGTTCTGGCCGCTGTCCTTGTCCACCCACCGTTCCTGCTCGATGCGGGCGTTGTTCACGAGCACGGCTTCGCCGACCTCCAGGCTCAGGGCGGCTTTCGCGGCTTTGCCGAACAGTTTGACCTGCTCGAAGAACTTGACGTCCTTCGAGCCGGGGCGCTTGGTGATGCCGCCCAGGGTCAGGGTGACGACGTCCTCGCCATGTTGCTGAGTGCGAATCACGCACCCAGAGATCATTCCCTGGTTCATGTCATAGTTCGTGTGGCGGGCGTTGGTGGCGGTCTGGGTCGGGGTCTGGTGCTGGGTCATGATCAGTTCTCCTTATGAAGTGAAGTGGTGCTTTCCCCGCCCAGGTGCTTGTTCTGGGCAAGGGAGTCGGCTGAGCCGTGGTCTATTCGTTTACCTTCGACCAGTCGGCGTGGGTGTACGCCCATCCGGTGAGGATCAGGGCGGCGAAGGAGCCGAAGATTTTCAGGCCCATCAGGGCGACTTCGGCTCGGTTATTGATAATCAGCTCATTCAGGGTCTGTTCCATGCCCTGCTTCTCCCCAGGTGTTTTTTCCTGGGGAGGGATGCTACCGGGGGGCGGGAATCAGGAGTTCAGCAGCTGCACGGTCAGGTCTGCGGCCAGGTGCTGTGCTTGTTCCTGGGTGAGGGTGACGGTATCGTCGCCGCTGGTGACGGTGACCCGCTCCTGGGTATTGCTGATTTCCAGGTTGCCGGGCAGCGGCATGTATGTCCATCCGGGATTGGACAGTGCGAGGACCATGACGCCCAGCTCATGGGTGCTGCCCTGGGCTTGGATGTGGCCGGCGGTGACGGACTGATTCAGAAGTTTCATATCGCTCCGTTTCCCGGTGCTGTGTCCGGGGAGGGTTCAGCGGCGCGGGGGGAGGGCGGGGGACTGACCGGGCCGGACATAAAAAAAGCCCCCGCAGTGGGGGGCCCTGGGTGCAGGGGTCAGAACGGCATGTCTTCGTCGCTGGGCGCTGCGCCTTCTGCACCCTGGCTGGCTGCGCTCCGCACCACTTCCGGCCTCGCGCTGCCGCTGGGCTTGCTGTCAGCAGGCTTGCTGAAGCGCTGCAGCACCTGCAGGTCACAGGCCTCCACCTTCTGGGTGTTGCGCTTGTTGCCTTCCTTGTCGGTCCAGGAGTCGTTCACCAGCGCGCCCTCGATGTAGACGGGGGTTCCTTTGCGCATGCTTTCAGCCCGCTCGGCCAGCTCGCGCCACACGGTGACGGTCACCCAGTGGGTCTTTTCCTGACGCTCACCGTCCTTGTCCGTCCAGGACTCGGTGACGGCCAGGCGCAGGTCGGCGACCGCGCCCTTGTCGGTCTGGCGCACTTCGGCGTCCTGGCCCAGGTGGCCGCTCAGCTGCACCAGGTTGCGCCCGCCTTTCATCCGCAGGCCGCCGCTCTGGTCCTGCTCGGTTTCGAAGTTGCCGCTGAGTTTCTGGACGTTCATGCCCTTGATTCTCAGGGCCGAGCGCTTTTCGCCGCCCTCGGTTTCCCAGGAGTTCTGTTCCAGGGTGCCTTCGACCAGCACCGCGTCACCCTGTGCCAGGCCGGCGCTCTGGATGCTGGCCACGCGCTTGCCCAGCACGTTGACGCGGCCGTAGAAGGGGAAGCTCTTGTCTCCTTCGCGGCGCTCACCGCCCACGGTCATCTCCAGGATGTCCAGGCCGTTGTTATTGCGGAATTCGGGGCTGCGGGTGATGGTTCCAATGAGAGTTACTTTGTTCATGGTGTTCTCCTTTAAGCCCGTTTCAGGCTTACCTTTTTCCTTCCCCGGTGTTTTTTCCGGGGGAGGGTATCTTCAGCATGCGTGCGAATCTGGTTGGTTCAGGCCTGCAGGCGGCTGGCACCGGTCTGTGCGCTTGTGCTCTGAGCCAACGCTTCCACGCTGTGGTGGTGACACTGCTGCAGGGCGCGCAGCTGCTCAGCGCAGCGCCTGAGTTCCGGAAAGCGGGCGGCCTCGTTGAGGGCCAGCCGGGCGAGCCCATCGACCTCGGCGGTGGTGACCTGAGGTGCGCGGCCCAGGACGTACTCCATGGCTTCCGTGCGGACCTGCGTGCCGGTTTTCAGGTCCAGCTGGTCCACGGTCATGCTCAGGGCCTGGACGTAGCGTGCGCCGGTCCGGGGGGACTCGCGGGTGGTGGGCAGCTCAAACATGCTTCCACTCCTGGTACTTGTCCGTGCGGCGTTCTTCGTAGCTGCGCCGGGGCTGTGCCGGTCGGCCTTGCCGTTTTGGAGCGCTGCGGCTGATCCGTTTGCGGGTGGTGCGGATGCGGTCATTCGTGCGGGTGGCGTTTCGTTTCATGCCCCTGTCATCACCACGCGGGAGGGCCGCCCGTGTGGTGAGGGACACCCCTGCCCCCGCCCGCCTCACCATTGGGGGAGCAAGCCCGGCACCAGAACACAGAAGGAGGCGCGGGGATGGACTGGCGGCCCAGCATCCGGCCCTACATCCGGCCAGCGAACCCCACCACGTCCGCCTGGATGGCCTCACAGTGGCACGGTTTTGGGCTGCACCAGCAGGCCAGCGCCAAGTTCTCGCCTGCGTGGTACCGCCGTGCCAGCGCGAGCACGGTGCGCCGCTCGTGGGTGTCCGTGCGGCAGCGTTTCCGCAAGTGGGGCAGGTACGCTGCCGCCGCTTCTCCCTGGGTGTAGCCCTGGCCGACTTTGAGCGGATTGCCCAGTCCTGCGGCTTCCATGCCGTGCGGGGCGCGGCCCCGTCCGCAGTAGATGCCGCTCCAGCCCTCTTCGCCCTTCCAGTGCCGTACATTCACGATTTTGATGTTTGACATGGACGCTGCTCCTCCTGGGGCACCCTGGCACCCCAGGAGAGGGAAGACGTGCGGGGGCGGGCTGGCGACTGGCCGGACTGGGCATAAAAAAAGGGGGCCACGTCGGGCCCCGGTGGGTTCAGTGGTGGGTGAAGGCCACCTTCAGGGCGGCCTCGCTGATGGAGGCGGGCACCTCTACCGCCAGGCCTTTGAAGTCATACCAGAAGCCGCGCTCCTCGTGGTAGCGCAGGGCGACCTGGCCCGGCTGGGCGAGGACGATGCGCTCGCGTTCGCCCTGCATATCACAGGTAATCTCCAGCGTGGTCTCGCCGCTGGAATAGATGTACGTTCTGAAATCCTGCCCCTGAAATTCAAAGTTCATGCTGCTTGTTTTGCCCCGGCGCTTTTCCGGGGCGAGGGTTCTTCAGGGGTTCATTCTTCAGGGATTCAGGGAGGACGTGCGGGGACTGATCGGGCGGGGCATAAAAAAAAGGGAGCAGCCTGAACCCAGGCGGCTCCCTGCAGGGGCGCTCAGGCGGGCCGTCACCCACGGCGGCGCTGAGCTGGGTGTGTGGGACCATGTGTGGAGCGTCAGACTTCCGTGACCCGGAAGGTTCTGATGCCGCTGTGCCAGCGCCGGGTTTCCTCGGCGCTCAGTTCGCGGCCCCGCTCGCTGGCAGGCAAGTGTCCCATCTCGACGACGGTGACCTGCGCGGCCAGGGCGGCCAGGTGCAGGGGCAGCACGCCGATGACGTGCTTGCCGCGCACATCCTCTTCCGAGGCGTGCGCCTGCACCCGTTCAGAGCCGTCCAGCAGTCCCTCCTCGCGGAGAAACTCCAGCAGGCCCTGGTGCCGGGTAATAACGATTTTTTCCACGCTGTCCCTCCTTTCCGGGTGAGTGTGGTATCTGCTTCTCTTCTGCCCCGGTGCTTTTCCGGGGCGAGGGTTCTTCAGGGGTTCATTCTCCAGGGATTCAGGGGAAGTATGCGGACTGACCGGGCCGGGCATAAAAAAAGGCCCCCCGCACCCGTTTCAGGTGGGGGGGCAGGCCAGAGCTCAGCTCAGGAAGTACGCCCGGTCCTTGGCGCGGTGCATGGCCCGGACCTCTTCCCTGGTCTTGCCGATGAACTCCTGAGGCGAGTAGCTGACCTCGTCCGGGTAGAATTCCAGCACCACAGCAGTGCTGCCGTCCTCGAAGGTGGCCTCCACCCGGCCCATATCGAGGAAGCTTTGACGGGGGGGGATGGTTGCTGATTTGATTTTCATGCCCCTTCTTCTGCCCCGGTGCTCTCTTCCGGGGCGAGGGAGAGGGGAGCGGGCAGGTTCAGAAGGGGAGATCGTCCGGGTCTGTCTCGCCCCCGTGGGTGACCGTGACCGGCGATTGCGAGAGCCGCTGGCGTTCCTGCCGCTCCCGTTCCTGCCGCTCCTGTTCCTGCCGCTGGCGTTCCTGGATGGCCTCCTCGCGGCTGACCCGGTGAAGGACGTGCTGGAGGTACAGGTTCTCCCGGTAAAAGCTGCTGGGCACGCCGTCCGGAATGGCTGCGTCTTTCAGGGTGCCATTCTGGGCCGCCTGAATCAGTGCGTCCAGCGCCGCGTGCGAAAGTCGCCAGCCGTACATCTCCAGGGCGTCCGGCTGCGGTGTGAGGGTGATGCCGTACGTCTGCTCGTCGGCCCTGAGTTCCTCGTCGGTCATGCTGAACAGCGCCCAGCTTTCCTGATCGTGAGGACTCAGGAAGGTGGCCAGCCAGTGCGTGCCCGCGTACAGCTCGTCCGAGCCGCCCTCCCAATCGGCCTCGCGCTCAGTGAACCACAGTACGGTTTCCCGGCCGTCCGCTTCCACGCGGCTCGCCCGCAGCAGCCAGGCCATGAAGTGGTACCTCCAGCGGCGCATCCAGGAGCTGTGCACGGTGAAGCCGGCTTCCGCAAGCCAGCGGTACAGCCGCGCCATGTGACCTTCGCCCTCGCTGCCCAGCAGATCCACCGGCCGGTTCAGAGGCATGACGGTGTCCAGGGCCATGGCTTCATCCTGAGCGTACTCCAGGTTGAAGCTGCCCCCCCGGCCGTGAATGATCAGGCCGTCGGCTGTGAAGCGTTCCTCGCGGTCCTCACTCCGCAGGACGATGTGCTCCCCTTCCGCGCTCACGGAGATGGGGCGCTCATTGTCCTGGCTGTGTGGGACGGTCCAGGTGTTGTGGTGCTGTGCGGCGTCCCGCAGCCGCTTCAGTGCGGCGTCCAGGGGGCTGGGCAGGGCGAGTGGGGCAGGGGCCGTATTGGTGACATTGTTCATGCTTCTTCTCTTGCCGGGGTGTCCCTCCCCGGCGAGGGAGGGCAAGAGGCTGGGCGGGGGGGCGACTGACCGGGCCAGACATAAAAAAAGGCTTCCCTGTGCGGGAAGCCGGGGACCGTTACGGCTGTATGACGGCGAGCTGCGCCTGCCTTCCAGCGGGCAGCTGAGGCCGGGCAGTGACGGGGGGGCCGCTGTCGAAGTGCTGGGCCGTGCAGCGCTGTTTGGTCTCGCGGCCCACCTCGGTGACCTGGGTGACGTCCCCAGGGGCCTGCGCTTCACCGGACGCGCGGAAGGTCAGCGTGGTGAGCGTGTAGCCGCTGCAGTCCAGCGGGGCACTGGGACTGTCGGCGCCGGGTGTGGAGCCGGGGGCAGCCAGGGCGCAGGAGGTGGAGAGGGCGAGTACGGCAGCAATCAACATGTGTTTCATGCCCCGTCCTGCGCCCCGGCGGTTTTCCGGGGCGAGGGGGGGGCTGTCAGGCCAGCGTTTCAGACGGGTGCCTGTAAAGTTTCCCACTGCAGCGGATGAATCCGGGCCACTCGGTCCGTGTCTTTCGGCAGCAGCTCCCACTGAACCTGGATGCAGCGGTGCTGTGCGCCCTCGCCGGAGAGTTCTTCGAGCACCGTGCCAGGCTCTACGCGCAGCCCCTGGGCCTGGGCGTCCATGAAGGCGGCCTTCAGGTCCTCGCCCTGGACATTGCCGGTGAGGCGGTAGTCCTGTGGGAACTGGAGCTGCTGGCAGTTGGGCAGGGTCACGGTGGGCTCATAGATGGCGTAGTTCATACCCCTCCTGCTGCCGGGGTGCTGTTCCCCGGCGAGGGAGCGTAGGGACTGACCGGGGCAGACATAAAAAAAGGCCCCCACCTGGGGGGGCACAAGCTCAGGAGGCCCGCAGTTCTGCGAGCAGGGCGTCCATCTGCCGGTCCAGCTCGGCCATGTTTGCGTCCCAGAGGATCTCGCCGAGGCGGCTCCAGGCAAACAGCTCGTCCTGGCTGTCCAGCAGCTCACGCTGCTGACGCAGGTAACCCAGAGCGCCTTCCGCCGGCAAACTGGCGGCGATGGACCGCAGCGTGCCCGCCGCGACGACCATTTCCTGGCGGATACGGCTGTACTGCTCCCGACTCTCCTTGTCCAGTTCGGCGGCGGCGGTTTTCAGTGTGCTGCGGATGTCGTTCGTGTTCATGTCTCTTCTTCTGCCGGGGTGCTGTTCCCCCGGCGAGGGAGCGTGGGACTACCGGGCCGGACATAAAAAAAGGCCCCCACGTGGGGGACTGGGAAGGGCCTTACGCGTCCGCGGGTTCTGCCGGGATGTCCTGAGCCTCGCTGCACTGTTTCAGGCGCAGCGCCAGCTCCGGGTCCAGCAGTTCTACCAGCCGGAGGGTGGCTTCCTCTTCGTCGTAGCAGATGTCCGCCTGCCAGCGGCTGAGGACCAGCTCGTCTTCTTCAGACAGGTCTGCGCCGCTGGCCACTTCTGCCATGTGCTGTCTCTCGTACCCGCTGGCAGCCCGGCACAGGGCCGTGCCCTGAACATCGCCCCGCTCGGACTGTGTCTGCCAGCGATGGTCCAGTCTGCGTAAGGCCGCGTTCTTGTCCTGTTCTTCTACGAAGCCGACCAGGTCGGACACGCCAGGCAACTGGGGGGCAGCAGGCAGGGGAGCGTCCGTGCAGGCCCGCAGGTACTGCAGGTCCACACCTGCTGAGTGAAAGCCGCACGCCAGCAGCTGGTGCAGCGCGCCCCGGTATCCGCTGCGCTGCCGGGCCAGGGCGGCGTGCCGCTCCATCAGGGCGAAGCACTGGTCGGGAAAGGTGGGGGCAGGCGCGCTCAGGTCACGGGCAACGGAAGTGCCGCTCACTCCAGATACTCCCGCATCTCGCTGGCCGTGTAGAGTCCGTCCGGCAAGGCGGCCAGCAGGCGGTCCACCCGCGCCTGTTCTTCCGGGTCCACCTCCAGCCCCTCAAAGTGGGCGCAGGGCTCACACAGGTTTTCGCCCGGCTGCGAGTGGCCCTGGCACTGCGCGTGCATCCCTTCGCAGTTGCGGCCGACCGTCCGGGTGATGAGGTACACCAGCGCGGAGATGTCCCTCAGGTCCAGCGTGACCCGGCCGCCCAGGGTGACGCAGTCCGGGCCGGCCTTCACGGACAGCTCGCCGGGCAGGTCGCCCTGGGAGACGGTGGCCGGGAAGTCCAGCTCGTCCGCGAGGTCGCGCAGCTGCTGCTGGGTGCCGGTGACGGTGAGGTCCTGCAGCTGCAGGGTCAGGCTGCCGTCCTTGTTCTGGGTGATGTTCATGCCCCTATCCTTGCCGGGGTTCTGTTCCCCGGCGAGGGGGAAGTGGGGACTGGCCGGGCCCGGCATAAAAAAAGCCCCTGCACGGGGGGCAGGGGAGCACAGCCGCGCCCGTCCGTCAGGGCAGCAGGTCTGAAGGGTCGGGGTTCAGAACGGCGGACAACCAGAGGAAGGGACCCTCGGTCACCTCCAGGAGAATCTCGCGCACGGGGGTGGGCCGCTCGCTGCTGTACCCGGCCCCAAGTTCGTACAGCCGGGACAGGGCGTCCTGCGGTCCGGCGCTGGCGAGCAGGGCTTCGCTCTCGCGGATGGCCGTGTCCAGTTGCTGGCGTGCCGCCGGGAAGTGCGGGATCAGTTCGTCCGGGTAGAAGTGCGACGTCCGGATGTGCTCGCACGACGACTCGAAGCTCTGGCGCAGACTGGTGTGCAGCTGCTCGATGAGGGCACGGGTCGGGCTCAGTTGAATGTCCATGTCCCTCCCTGCTGCCGGGGTGTCTTTCTCCCGGCGAGGGGGAAGCGGGGCGACTGACCGGGTCCGAGGTAAAAAAAGCCCCCCGGCTCTGGGGGGGCTGTGGGGGCGGTCAGGGCAGGCTGGGGGAGAGCAAGTCCAGTATTTCTTCCGCGCCCATGTCCAGGTTGTTGAACGCCCGGACAGCAGTTGCGAGTCGTTCGATGTGTTCCGGTTCTGCTGAGTACCAGTTGCAATCGCCCATTTCCGGACACCATCCCATTCCCGGTGGACACAACCGGACAGACGCGGCCACCGGGTAGGCGTCCATCAGTTTGGCAGCCGAGACCGTTCCCCCAGTCTGTGTGTGGGTGTTCCGCAGGTGTTCCAGTGTCTGTGGTGTGTGAACCCTGATTTCCGTGTAGCCCTGTGGGTCGATCTGAAAGCTGATTCCTCCTTCGTCCCGCGTCCAGATGATGATCGCCTCAGGGCATAGCTCGGCAGTGACCCCTGCCATCAGGCAGGTGAGACGGGTCTGAGCTATGGTCTGTGACGTGTGGCGTTCTCGCTCCTCGGTGCCAGTTTCGGGAATCGCCGCGGCGGCAGTGGCGATGACGGCAGCGACGGTGGCAGTCACTGTGATGTCGGTCAGTGTCATGTCGTCCATACCCCTCCCTGCTGCCGGGGGTGAGGGCGCTCCGGACGGCGAAGCCGGGAGGAGCATCTTGCCCTCATGTTTCCCCGGCGAGGGAGTCAGTCAGCCCACGGCTTCGTCCCAGCACGCCTGGATTACATCCTCCAGGTCTGCTTCGGCCAGCGGGAGTTCCCTGGGCACGGCGTGGTACCGCAGGAACTTCTCCACGGGGTCCCCGGTCCACGCTGCGAACCCCGTTAAGCTGAACTGCATCACGGTGCCCGCTTGGTCATCCACCAGGGTGACGTCCGTGCCCCGGCGCAGGGCCAGGTAGGTGAGGACACTGCGGCGCTCCTGACCGTCACGGATCAGGTAGGCCTCCTGATAGCCGAAAGGCCCTGCCGCCCGGCGGGTGTCGGTCATGACGTGGCCGCTGTGCACCAGCTGGGCGGCCGCTTCCGCGAACACCTCGGCCCGGCTCATGCCTCTCCCCGTGTCAGCACTTCCCACCCGGCGTCCAGGCAGCGCAGGGTGACGGGGCCCTGCAGACCACCTTCCTCCACCAGCACGCCGCCGACCGAGAAGCTGGCCTCGCCCTCTGGCATCAGGCAGCCGGGGCGGCCGTGTTGCAGCAGGGCGAATGTGCGGCGCAGGTCCGGGGCCTGGATGCGGGTGACCTCGCGGTACTGCTCGGGGAAGGCGAGGCTGCGGGGCTCGCGCATGCCCTGGAAGCACAGCTCGCGGGTGGCCGGAACGTAAACGATGTAGTTCATGCCCCTCCGTGTGCTCCGGCCAGGGATGGCCGGGGCGAGGGGGCAGTCTGTTTCCCGCGGGGCCCAGCCCCACGGGAAGGGGTTCTCGCACCTGACCCCCGTTGCGATCAGAGATACACCTGCCCCCCTTGCCTCATCTGGGGGAGCAGGCCCAGCCGGGAGGGCAAAGAAGAAGCCGGGGACTGGCAGGCCGGGGGACTGACCGCCCCCGACATAAAAAAAGGGGAGCGCTGTGGCTCCCTGGGGGGTCAGGTGTCGTTGGCTTGCCTGCGTCGGTCGCACTCTTCCAGCTCGCCGTAGGCTCTGGCCAGGTCGTCCCCGGCCCATTGCCGTTCGGCGGAACCCACTTCAGCGGCCTGGATGCGCTGCTCGATTTCTGCAATCCATTTCCGGATGCGCTGACGTTCCTCGTTCACGAGGAGCGGTCCTGGCCGAACATGAAGTAGCCCAGCATCATCAGGCCGATGAGGGCCAGCGGGCTTCCAGTGATGCTGCTGACCAGACTGGCGATCAGTCCGAAGGCGGCGGTCACCAGAGCGAACAGCAGCAACGAGAGGAGCAGGCCCGTGAGGATGGTTCCAAGGCTGCAGGCGGTCAGCTGGTTCAGCAATTTGTTCATGTCGCTTCTCCCCCTGGCGTGCTGTTTCGCCAGGGAGGGGCCTGCTGCTTGACTGCCCCCTGCAGTCCCCGCTCGCAGGTCCAGCCCCACGGGAAGCGGTTCTCGCACCCGACCCCCATTGCGCTCAGAGATCCACCCTCCCCCCTTGCCTCATCTGGGGGAGCAGGCCCAGCCGGGAGGGCAAAGAAGAAGTGGGCCGGGCTGGCGACTGGCCGGGCGGGACATAAAAAAAGGGGAGCGCTGTGGCTCCCTGGCGAAAACAGCTGCAACGGTCAGGCCGGCCCAACGTCGAGGCCGGACAGTTCCTTCGCCACCTCCTGGTTGAGGCGGCGGCGAGCGTCGCGCCGCGTCCGGCGCTTGAGGTGCTGGCGGCCCACGGACGGACCTTTGCCGCGGCGAATCCGGTAGTCAACGTAGGCCCAGCCATGGAGTTTGGGATACTTCATGTCCCTTCTTCTGCCCCGGTGCTTGTTCCGGGGCGAGGGTTCTTCCGGAGCTCAGAGATCCACCCGCCCACCTTGTCCCATCTGGGGACTGGCTGGCTGGCGACTGGCCGGGCGGGAGATAAAAAAAGGGGAGAGCCGCACGGCCCTCCCCTCCTTACGGCGTGCAGGGGACGCCGTAGCAGCGGGACACCTGAGTGCCGTCGCACGCGCCACTGTCATCGTGGCTGGCGACGACGACTGCCCCAGGCGCATCTGCAGGGCAGACGGTGTAGAAGCCGTCGGAGCGGGCGACCACCGTGCCGTACGGCGTGGATGCGTCCGCGTCTGCCGCGTCCACAGCCCCCGCGTAGCGAGCGACGTGGGGGCCCACCACCTGGGCCACGGCGTCGGTCCGGCCCTGCACATCCTCGTGCAAGGCCACCACATCGCGGGGGGTGCCCGAGGCCACCACTGCGGCCACGGTGTCAGGGGTGACGCTGTGGCACACGCCATCAGCGTCGTAGAAGACGCACTCGCCATTCTCAAAGGTGGTGAAGAATCCGCCGGCGAAGGCGGTATCCACGTTGGTGTCTTTGTTCATATCCCTTCTTCTGCCCCGGTGCTTGTTCCGGGGCGAGGGTTCTTCCGGAGCTCAGAGATCCACCCGCCCACCTTGTCCCATCTGGGGGGAGCAGGCCCAGCCGGGAGGGCAAAGAAGAAGTGGACTGGCTGGCTGGGGACTGGCTGGCTGGGGACTGGCTGGCTGGGGACTGGCCGGGCGGGACATAAAAAAAGGGGAAGGCCGCACGGCCCTCCCGCTTCACTGCGCTGTGGCAGTGGCCCTGGGGCGGTCATGCACCCTGGGACGTCTTCTCTCTTGCGGTGGAGAAGCGTGGGCCGCCCGTGGCCCCCCGGCTGGTTCTGCCGCGCCCCTCCCCGCCCGGTCCAGCCGCAGGCGGGGAGGGGTGGAGGTGTGGCCCTGCCCCAGGGCCGCCTCCGGACAGGGGCAGTGATGCAGTGATGCAGTGCTGCATCAGCCCCGTGAGGTGGGTCTTGTCGCCGGCAACCTTCACCGGCGATGCCCTGTGGTGCGCCCCGGTGCTTTGGCCGGGGCGAGGGAACGACAAGGGAGCAGGGCAGGCGGGGGACTGGCCGGAGCTGGGGACTGGCAGGCCGGGGGACTGACCGCCCCCGACATAAAAAAAGGGGAGCACCGCGCCCGGTCCTCCCGCTTCACCGCGCGTCCACGGTGGCCCAAGGTTGCGTGGTCCTTCAGGTCTTCCACCTTCTTCTCGGCGAGGTGGCGTGGCCCCCTTGGGCCGCCGGCGGGTCCTGCGGTACAGCTTCTGACCCGGACCTGCAGGTGGTCAGAAGAGGGGAAGGCTGAAGTGGAGTGGTCCGCCTGCGGACCGCACTCCGGAGCACCTTCAGCAGGCGTGCATGCCTGGGTGTCCTGCGTATCCCGGGGGTTACCCGGTTGGGGCTTGCGGCATCAGGCTTGGGCGGTGACTCCCTTGCCTGCTGCTGGTTCTTTCATCGCTCCAGTGCAGTTCTGGAGCGAGGGATGCAGTGCTGTGTGCCAGCGGCTGTTATCGCTTCATATCTCCACCTGCCCTTTCCGGAATCAAGATGGTCCTCTGACGCCCGCCTGCAGGGTGGGCGAGGGGGAAGCGGGACGGGCGGCAGGCAGGCAGGCTTCCCGCGGGCAAATCCGCCAGAGGCTGCGGCTGGGGCCGGGCAGGGGGGTTCTGAGAGGATTCTGAGTGGTTTTGGGATGATGTGACCTGTTCTACATTGTGAGCTGAGGTTATTTTGGGGTATCTGAAGGGCTTCCGAGCTGTCTGGGCGGGTGTGGATGGGTGATTGGGCGGGGGGGTGGAAGAAGGGGGACGTTTAGTTTCTGTAAAAACCTGAAGTCCAAAAATGCCCCTGGTCCGCCCTGGCGACCGCCTTCCCAGATGAGACTGGGATGAAGGCTGGAAGTGCAGCGAAAAATGCCGTGTTTATCATTTTCGTCAATAACCTGTCGGCGGGTATTTTCTGCCGATTTTTATTCCGCCGTTAAAGTAGCGCGGTTTTGTGGCCGAATCGTTTCTAAAATGGTCAGATAACTGTAACGGGAAGTCGGCTATATTTTTCCGGTGACCATCCTGTCTCTGCCAATCCCGGAAGGGCCGCACACCATCAAGCTGCTGGAGCGTTACCTGCAGGCGCTGACGCTGCATCAGGAAGGGCCGACCGCGCCCAGTTTTGTGCGAAGTGAGCGCACGCTTCTTCGTCTGGCCCATCAGCTTTCCGCCCTTTCGCGCACGCCCCTTCACCGTATCAGCGGCAGGACCAACAAGCGCTTGAGCCTGAGCGCAGAACAGTTCGAGATGCTGGCGCGGGTCATCGTCCGTCAGGAGACTGAAGGTCACAGTTACGACGACCTGCTGCGGGAGGAACTGGGGCTGACGACTTCTTTCGGGGAGCGGGAGTCGGTGGCCGATATGGCCGTTTCGGGTGCCCAGGCTGTGGAAGTGATCGAGCGGCTGGAAGGGACGGTCGAGGCGCTGATGGACCTGGTGGCCATTCAGGGCAACCAGATGGAGCAGCTGCAGCGGTACGTGTACCACCTGACCAGCCTGATGGAAAAGACCCTGAACGATCCGGAACTGGTCGCGGCAAGCAGGAGAGAATTTCTATCCGAGGAGGACGCTCCCAAAACGGACCCGGTGCTGAACCAACCAGATTCGCACTCACCATAAGGGCATGACACAGAACGCTTCTGCTGGTCTCACTGCCGAAACCCTGATGACCGAGACGGGACTGTCCGCTGCAGCCGTGCGGCGTGCGCTGAAGGCTTATGACGCGGCGTTTGGCTTGGAGCATCCTACCCAGGATGGAGAGCTCCATCTGACGCCTGCCGAATATGACGTGCTGCGCCGCGCCCTGCAGCTGACGGGTGGCTATGCCCCTGGCCTGAAGCTGTGGTTCGGTGAGCAGCAAGCTCTGGCCCTGTCTACCCAGCCGGTGGCTTCCCCCCGGGAGGTTCAGCAACTCAGCCAGCTGTATCAGCAGGTCGAAAGTTACCGGGCGCGTCCTCCGGAAGAACCGGCCCAGACGCTCCGGGCACTACTTGACCAGGCACAGGCACTGGGATGGAGTGGATTCTGGGAGATGGGCCGCCTCCAGGGGGCCGCACTCTTCGTCCTGGGAGTCCTGCGTTTCGAGGATGGACAGCGGGCTAAGGTCTCCATGCAGACGCCGCTGTCCGGGGCCGAAGCGTTGGTGCTGAGCCGTGGGGTGTGCGCCTTATTGCAGCGCGTCAGAACTCAGCCTGGAAGTGGGCAGGCCTGGTCCTGGAATGAAGTCTTGCTGGAAGAAGTTGAGCGCATTCTCAAAGACCTGACCGAGTAGGGTTCAGGCTTCAGACAGGGTGCTTGCTTCTTCAGCAGGCCCCTCTTCTTCTGTCTTGATGTGGTCCATGTCCACCTGATACTCGCGGCCTTCCAGGGTGGCGGTCCAGCGGGTGTCCTGATGTTCCCAGACCAGTAGCTGCTCAGTTTCTCTGGCGAAGCTGCGCCGGGCCTCGGCGGCCGAAGCGAACTCCCGCAGCTCGACTGCGCCGGTCTCCATATCGATGATGCGGGCGGTGGTGGGAGTGTCGGTTTCGCTGGCGCTGGTCATACCTTCAGCGTACCTGCTGCCGTCCCACCTTGCCGGTCTGCTCAGGTGTGGTCTTGCCAGTCGGGACAAACCGATATGCTGAACGGGTGCGCTCCTCTGTTCTCCTGCTTCTGACCGGCACAGCGCTGCTGCTGGCTCCTTCAGCCCAGGCCCAGCCTGCCGGCTGCCTGACCTCGCCGGCTCGCCTCACCGACACCTATAAGGGTGAGCGACTGTTCAGCCTCTGCACTGCTGATATGCAGGTCCGGTACTCCCTGACTGACCGCATCCCTCGCCTGGTCGCCGAAGTGCTCACGCCAGCGAAGTTAAGCGGTACTGTGCCCAGAGAAGACAACTTCAGAGCCGATGACCGTCTGCCCCTCAACGCCCGTGCCGATATAAACGACTACCGGGGCAGCGGGTATGACCGGGGCCACTTGGCGCCTGCAGCGGACTTCAAATACTCGGCTACCGCAATGGACAACTCCTTCCTGCTGAGCAACATTGCGCCCCAGGAACCCACTTTCAATCAGCAGGCCTGGAACGGCCTGGAGGACGCCACCCGTGCCTGTGCCAAGCAGACCGGCAGCCTGACCGTATTGACCGGCACCCTAGGGAAGTCGGGCAGCCTGAACGGCAGGAACCGGGTCACCATCCCCAGCAGCTTCTTCAAAATGTGGACTGATGGCAACGACTACAGGCTGTGGGTGATGCCCAACATCGCCCTGGGTAAGCTGAGTGGTGCCCAGTACGGCCAGTACGAGGTCAGCATCAAGGACCTGCAGAGTTTCTGGCCGGAGTTCTCCGTGGGCTTGCCGCTGAACGCCTCGGCGCCGGGCAAGCTCTGCGCTGGGGCGATCCCTCTGCGACGTGCTCAGGCACCGGTCCAGGCTCAGCCAGCTGCAGCGCCACGTCCGGCCCCTGTTCCAACTCCCAAACCTGCTGCCCAGCCGGCGCCTGCCCCCCGCCCGCGTCCTGCCACTCCTGCGCCGGCTCCCAGCAACGTCTACTACGCCAACTGCTCGGCGGCCCGTGCTGCTGGTGCGGCACCGCTGCGGCGTGGGCAGCCGGGATACCGTCCGGCCATGGATAGAGACGGGGACGGAGTGGCCTGCGAGTGAGGCCGGAAGCGCAGTTGTTCGCCTTCAGTTGCTGGTCGTTCGGGGACTGAATGGGCAAGTTGCATCCCTACGTCTGGGAACTCTACGAAGGGACACCGGGTGGGCAGGCGATGCTGGACTACTTCAGCAGGCTTCCTACCGAGTACCGTACGTCTGGCCTTTACCTCGAAGTGCTCAACGGGGCCGATCACCTTGAAGAGGCGATAGAGGCAGGCTCACCTATGGTCCCGCCTGCACCGGATGTTCTCAACTTTATAGAAGGCGTCAAAGCTTTTGCACAGGCGCAGCCTGCTTCTTCTCCTGAGCAGGCCCGTGAGCTTCTGCACGCTCTGGTTTCAGAAGATGGCCCCTCCTTTCTGGTCGCAGGTGAAGCGTTTCAGTTGGATGAGTATCTGGCGCTGGACAACCTCCACCTCATTTCTCTGGCCCTCCATCTGGCCCATCCTGACGTCTTCGTGCCTTACGGCTTTCAGGACAACTACTGGGGTGTTGACCAGATGGCCCGCGAATTTGCTATCGCTCTGCCGCCCATTCCGCCGAAGCGAGACTTCAAAGCTCGCTGGCTCTACTTCTCCGATTACAGCCAAGCCTTCCAGAATTTCCGCATAGAGCACGGCATGAGCCTGCCTGAGCTGCTGGCGTTCATGAATGACTTTGCACCGCTATACCTGACCCGGGCGGATGAAACGCTTCCGGAACCGCTGAATGCCTGGCTTCTGATTGGGAACAGCGAAGAGGATGGGGCCAAGGGGCACATGGACTATCTCATTGAGCAGGGGGATCAGGGCCGGGCGGCCTGGCAGGGGAACCTCAACATGCGCCGGGGGGATGTGGTGCTGATGTACCTCTACTCTCCTTTGAAGCAGCTCTACGCGCTGGGCCGGGTAGTGGAGGACGGTTATCTGTCTCCCTTCTTCCATTACAAGCAGGCAGTACAGGTCGGTCACTTTCAGCGGGTACCGCCGCTCAGCTACCGGGAACTGTCCAGCGGGCCAGTAATGTCGCGCAGCGGTCTGGTGGCCCGGCGCATGCAGGGAGCCAGTGGGGCCTTGCTCACCCGTGAGGAGTACCAGGAACTGATGGACGCCCTCATAGGGAGGGGACTGGACCCGGCACAGGTTCCAGGGTTACCTGTCCTGCCGAGCGCCAGGCTGGAGCAACTGGGAAGTGAGCGCGATGTGGAACTCCAGCTGGTCGAGCCACTGCTAGAACGCCTGGGCCTGACAGACGAGGATTGGGTGCGGCAGCTGCCGGTGCGGATGGGCCGGGGTGAGCGGAACTACCCCGATTATGTGCTGGGAGTGACAGGCGACTTTCCAGAGCAGCGGGTGCAGGCGTTGATTGAGGTGAAGTACCGCACCCCCCATGAGCGGGATTGGAAGGAAGCGTTCTGGCAGGCCAAGTCCTATGCACTGCGTCTTCAGGCAAAGGCGTTAGTGGTGGCCTCTGCGGATGGGTTGCGGGTCTACCAGCGGCGTCAGAGTAATTTTGTCTGGGAACAGGGCTGGGCCCTGACCTGGGAAGAGGTCTTAGAGGCGCAGGTGATGACGCAGCTGAGGCGTGTGCTGACGTGAGAGATCAATGGCGTCCTATTTCTATGGTGCCTTGTCTGGGCAGAGTGGCCTCACCTTTGGTCGGACCGTGGGGCTGAGAATTCTATACTGAGCTGTGCGAGAAAAGCCGCTCAAGGCTGAGCCTTTAGACCTGCCACTGACTTTCAAAACCACTCCTATTGCTTTGGCCAAGTTCGGCGCTCCTCTCCTGCAGGCAGGGGATTACTGCGCCATTGAAGACAGGGTATATAGCGCCCATCAGCTGTGCCATGGTTGCGGTAAACCGAAGAAAGCCAAGAGGCTCATTGCCGTAAAGGACTTGGTGACCTCGGAGATCCTGGAGATCGGCCTAGACTGTATGAGAGATCTCTACGGGGTGACCGACGGATATATCGAGGGACACTCGAAAACGGTTCGCAAGCAGAGGTTGAAGCTGCTTAACCGTCTGCAGCTGAACTCACAGGCACTTTCTACAGAAGGGATGATTGATCTGGTCCGTGAACTGCTTGTGCAGGTGGTTCCTGTTCCAGGTCGTTTTACCGGCCAGCTGAATGATCTTAAGGAGAGGTGGGCTTCCTTGAGCGATGCAGATGAGGAGATGCTCGCAGACCTCCGTTTTCTGGGTCTCTTCTGCAAAGAGTGGGAAGACGAACCCAAACGCGCTGAGCGGCGCTGGGAGGCTCTTGCTCAGCACCCCATGTTTTACGGGACAGCCAGAGAGAAGCAGGTCCAAGAGTTATGTCAAGTCGTCCTGGCTGATCGCATGTCTACAGATGTCCAGCAGGTGTTCATGGCGAACCGCCTGTTGCAGGAGGCCGCCACATATAAGCAGAAGGCAGTACGGTTGGCTGTGCCAGAAGCGTACCCTGACCGCGAGAAGTACCTCAAAGCAATGCGAGACGCCGTATCTGAGGAAAACGGAAATCCTGTTTCTGAGCAGCGCCTAGAGTCCGCTGCGTGCCACGGGTTCAAACCCACGGACCACGTCGGGACAGCCCGGGGCAGTCGGGCACTCTACGCGTCTGTCGTCATCAATAAGGATTGCGTCATTGGGTACGAAGATGCGATTGAATCCTGCGCGTCTTATCAACGCAGTGGCTATGAGTTGGTATCAAACACAAGTCAGCCATTTATCTTGCGAGAGCGGGGGCGGGCCATTTACGAATTCGACGAGGACACTGGCAAACGTGAATTTGCAGGTTATGAGCAGGACCGCGATGTTGAGTGCCTAAGGATCACCTGGGCAGTGGCTGAACCCTATACCATCACCCATGCTCTCTGGCACCGACACGGCCGGACAGGTCTGGAAACCTATCTATGAACCATGTCAGTGCCAAGACCCGTTATTCCAGCTGGATGAGGCATTACCCAAATGCAGACTTTTGGGATCCGTGGCATATGGCGCTGTTGGCTCACACACAACAGACACCCCCAGCGCCGGTCACTCTGATGGAACAGCTGTATGACCCCCGCGTAGGGCGGAACAATCCAGCGGCCCAATTGCTGCTCCGCTTTGAGGGAACGACTCGCTTGGGAAGCCTGCCAGCCGCGACTACGTTGAGAAAGACTGTGCCAGTCAGTTTGCTGCAGGACTGCTTGACTGCACCTGTCTCAGCTCTGGGAGAGTTTTGGGGCAACCTGTCGGGCCATCACGTCAAACATACTTCGCCGAGCGAGAAACCTCATTTGGAAGCTTGCGGGCGAGCCCTACTTGGGGAGTTCAGGGAGAGGAACGCTGATCCAGATTTGCTCCCACCCGGTTTTTTGCCCCAGCATATTCTTAATCAAGATGACTACGCTGCACTGGGCAGGCTCATCCTGTTTATGTCACTTCTTCCAGGTGTGGGGTTCAACTTCCTTCTTGACTCCTCGCGTTCCGATTACCAGCCTTACGGAGCACTGAATTTGAACATCATCGTGCCCAATGGATTCTTAGGGAAGCATGGAGAGTCTGGAGACCGGGAGATCGTTCTGGGGCTTCATTTGGCTATCGCCGAGCGAGTGTCTATGGGCCGAAGTGATGCTTATGTTCCTATCCTGAGTCAGGACGTCTTTTTCAGTACGCTCTATGCTCCTGACGCTGCTCAGTCCAGTCGCCTGCGTGGGCATGGGCGCGCGAGCACGGTTGTACTTCTCTGATACGCTAGGATACTCAGCAGAAAGGCTGTTCCTTATGGATGAGACTCAGAAGAAAATGCAGGAGATTGATGATGCTGTTGTGCAAAGTGCGGCACTGGTGCATCGTCGCCGTCATCCGGCTGTGTCTCAGCAAGAGGGAATGGGGCGGGACATGCTTTTATTGATGCTTGCTGCCCCCGATGGTCGGTACCACGGTGAACCCCAGAAGGGTGTGCATGTGGTGGTTTCGGACGATATCGCGGAGCTCTTCAGATAGGGTGCCGTTGACTGAATAGGGCTGTGCCCATTTCGCCCGACAGCACAGCGGATTCTCGCTAAGCTGGGAGAGTGAACCCCGCCGAACTCATCGCCCGCTGGAAAGACACCGGCGGCAGCGAACGTGCCAACTACACCGGCTTCCTGATTGACCTCTGCGACGTCCTGGGGGTTCCCCGGCCCGAAGGCAGCCGCGTGGACGTGACGCAGAACGCTTACGTCTTCGAGCGTGATGTGACCGAGCACCACCCAGACGGCAGTGTCAGCCACCGGCGCATCGACCTCTACCGCAGAGGCTCCTTCGTCCTGGAAGCCAAGCAGGGTGTCGAAGAAGAAGCCGAGCAGGAAGCCTCCATTCTGGGCAAGAAGAAGCCAGTCAAGAAAGGCCACGGCAAGCGCGGCACCAAAGGCTGGGACGGGTTCATGCTGCGTGCCCGCGAGCAGGCCCAGCAGTATGTGGGCTTCCTCCCCGCTGAGGAAGGCCGGCCCCCCTTCCTGCTGGTCACGGACGTGGGCCACGCCATCGAGGTCTACGCAGAATTCACCCGCACCGGCGGCGCGTACCGCCCGTTCCCGTCTGCAGGCAAGCACCGCATCATGCTTCAGGACCTCGAAAAGCCGGAAGTCCGCGAGCTACTCCGCACCATCTGGCTGGACCCGATGAGCCTGGACCCCAGCGCCAAAGCCGCCCAGGTGACGGCTGAGATTGCCCGGCTGCTCGCGCAGGCTTCCCGGCAAATGGAAGGGCGACCCGACAAGGACGGAACCCCCCTGACTGCCGAGCGGGTCAGCGCTTACCTGATGCGGATGATCTTCACCATGTTCGCCGAGGACGTGGAGCTGCTTCCCCCCGGCAAGTTCACTGGGTTGCTGGAGGAGCTGCAATCTGACCCGCAGACCTTCAGCGGGGTGCTGGAAGAGCTGTGGCAGAAGATGGCCCACGGCGGAGTGAGCGCGGGCCTGCGCAGCACCATCCGGCACTTCAACGGTGGTCTGTTCGAGGACGCGGAAGTGTTGCCAGTCACGGGAGAGGAACTCCGCTTGTTCCGGGAAGCGGCGAGCTACGACTGGTCCCAGGTGGAACCCAGCATCTTCGGCACGCTGGTCGAGCGGGCGCTGAACAAGGATGAGCGGCACAAGCTGGGCGCACACTACACCCCCCGCGCTTACGTCGAGCGGCTGGTGACCCGCACGGTCATGGAGCCGCTGCGCCGGGACTGGGCCAGTGTGCAGGCCGCCGTGCAGCGCCGACTGGATGACGCTCTGGAGAAAGACGACAAGGGACAGCAGAAAGCCCGCGAGGCCGCCCGCAAGGAGGTGGCACGCTTTCTGGCCAGCTTGCAGGACCTGCGGGTTCTGGACCCCGCTTGCGGGACCGGCAACTTCCTGTATGTGAGCATGGAGCTGCTTAAAGGGCTGGAAGCGGAAGTGGTTCATACCCTGGAAGACCTGGGCGGGGTCGCTCCCCTGATTGGGATTAGCCCCCGGCAGTTCCTCGGCATCGAACTCAACCCCAGGGCGGCGCGGGTGGCAGACCTGGTGCTGTGGATTGGGTACCTCCAGCTGTACGCCCGTGAGCATGGCAAGGCGAACCCGCCGCCTGAGCCGATCCTGCAGGCGTACCACAACATCGAAAACCGGGACGCGGTTCTGGACTTCGCAGCGACAGAACCCCGGCTGAACAAGCAAGGTGAACCTGTGCAGCGCTGGGATGGCCGCACCACCCTCAAGGACCCGGTGACAGGCCGTGAGGTGCCGGACCCGGCGGCGCTGGTGCAGGACGTGACCTACCTGCAGCCGAAGAAGGCGAGCTGGCCCAGGGCGGACTTCATCGTGGGGAACCCGCCCTTTATTGGAGCCGGGCCGATGCGGCTGGCGTTGGGGGACGGGTACACCGAGACGATTCGCAAGCTGTATAAGGACGTGCCTGCTTCAGCGGACTTCGTGATGTTCTGGTGGCACAAGGCCGCAGAGACGCTGGCGTATGCGCAGGGCAAGTCCGGGGAAAAGAATGCCTTACGGCGCTTTGGGTTCGTGACGACGAACTCGGTCAAGCAGACGTTCAACAGGAGAGTCCTTGAAGGCTTCATAGGTCCAGGGAAGAACCTGAGTCTGGCGTACGCGGTGCCGGACCATCCCTGGGTAGACGCGGCGGACGGGGCGGCGGTACGGATTGCTATGACCGTGGTCCAGCCGGGGAGAAGTCCTGGGGTGCTGGACGTGGTGGTGGATGACGGGGCGGAAGTAGACGGGGCCTACGAGGTGGAGACGGTGGCCCGCACAGGCATGATTCATCCGGACCTGACGGTGGGAGCAGATGTGGCGGGGGCGGTGCCGCTGAAGGCGATGGAAGGGCTGAGCAACACTGGCGTGAAGCTCCACGGCTCCGGCTTTATCGTGCCCCCGACTGCGGAGCCTGACCCTGGGACGGGGCTGACTCCGCCCAATGCAGCGGACTTGGGCCTGGGCCGGTTGCCCGGTCTGGAGCGGCACATCCGCGAGTACCGCAACGGCCGTGACCTGACGGCGCGGCCCAGGGGAGTGATGGTGATTGACCTGTTCGGCCTGAGCGCCCAGGAGGTGCAGGAGCGGTACCCGGAGGTCTATCAGCATGTGCGGCTGACGGTGAAGCCCGAGCGGGACGCTAACAATGAGAAATATCGCCGAGAGAACTGGTGGCTGTTTGGACGCAAGAACACTGAGTTACGTAGTGCCCTGGCGGGCCTTCCCCGCTACATCGCCACGGTCGAAACGTCCAAGCACCGCTTCTTCCAGTTCTTGGGTGCGGAGGTGTTGCCGGACAACAAGCTGGTAGCGATTGCCAGTGATGATGCCTACGTCCTTGGAGTGCTCTCCAGCCGTTTCCATGTGGCCTGGGCGCTGGCGCAGGGGAGCCGTTTGGGAGTTGGCAACGACCCGGTCTACGTCAAGTCCCGCTGCTTTGAAACCTTCCCTTTCCCCAGTGCCACGCCGGAGCAGCAGCAAGCCATCCGTGAAAAGGCGGAAGCGCTGGACCTTCACCGGAAGCGGCAGCTGGCGCGGCACCCGAAGCTGACCATGACGGACATGTACAACGCGCTGGAGGCCCTACGCCGGGGCGAAGTGCTGGAAGGCAAGCTGCGCAAAGCTCACGACGACGGCTTGGTCACCATCTTGAAAGACCTGCATGATGAACTGGACGCCCTGGTGGCGGCCGCTTATGGCTGGCCGACAGACTTGGCCGAAGCGGATGTGCTGGCGGCGCTGGCAGACCTGAACGTCCAGCGAGCTGCAGAGGAGGAAGCCGGGCTGGTGCGCTGGCTGCGTCCGGAGTACCAGAACCCAACTGGTAAGGTCGCCGGCACCCAGGGGCTGGGCCTGGACGTGCAGACCCACCTTCCCGCTGTGGAGAGGATGCCCTGGCCAGGAGAAATGCCGGAGCAGTTCAGTGCGGTGCGCGAGTACCTGCTGGCGGCCGGGCAGCCGCTGACCTTGAAGGAAGTGGCCTCTGCGTTCAGAGGGGCAACGCCGCAGAAGGTCAGTCCTTTGCTGGAAACCCTGGTTGGCCTGAGCCTGGCTCGGGTGGAGCAGGGGGCAGAAGTGCGGTTCAGGGTGTAGTCCTTCTGGCAGGGTTCTGATGTCTTGGTTCAAGAAATTCCACCTGAATATTCGAGTCCCTGAACGCCTCCCGCACGTCCGCCGGGAGATCCCCCAGGGACCGCGCCCGTGCTGGGACTGCGCCCAACCGTTCTAGGGCCAGCCCTGCGCCCTGGGCCAGCCGTGAGCGCACTTCATCCAGGCTCGTGCCCACCGCTGACACCTGCAGCT